>JASHOO010000048.1 GCA_030041035.1 Bryobacteraceae bacterium
CTGCGAGCCCGCCTGCGCAGCCATTCCGTGATACGACTGGTCGAAAGTTACCAGCCGGTCGGCCGGAAATCCGAATTCGCGCGCCAGCCGCACATTGCCGTGGCAGCTCCCGCAGGTGTCGCGGATGTTGCGCGCGTTCACTGGCGATGCGGTGTTGTCTGGGGGCAGAATCGAGTGCTCGCCATGACAGTCCGTGCACACCGGCGCCTGCGTGATTCCTCTGGCGACGGCTTTGTAGTGGACGCTGCGCTTGTATTCGTCGGCAACGTCGGTGTGGCACATGCCGCACGTTTCCGGCTCGGCTGCGCGAAATGCCTCGGAGTGCGCAATCTGCACTTCGTGCGCCGCGCCATGGCAGGTCTCGCACTCCGGCGCCGCCTGGTTGCCTTTCTTCAGTTCTTGTCCGTGGATACTCCGGGCGTGCTCGGCGCCGATCTGCTGATGGCAGCTCGCGCATACCGGCTTGGGAATGCCTTCCGGGTGGGGATAATCTTCGTGGTTTACGTGGCAGGTTTGGCAGGGCAGTGAGGCGTGTGCACCCTTACCCATTTTCTGCCGGACATCATGGCAGGCAGTACAGGCGGCGCTTGGATCCTGCGCCAGGCAGCAGAGCCCCGCCGCCTCGAAAGTAACGGTTGCGAAAAAGGCGAGCCGGAAGCCCAGCCCGGCACCGGCTCGCCCTCGCATCCCCGTCACTTCCACATCTGTTGGGAGCTTTGCACCCAGTATTGATAGAAATAAGCCGCACCCAGCAGCAGCCCGTACACAGCGCCGATCATAGTCAGCAGCTTGCCCCACCGGTCGATCACTTCGACCCGATGCGCCACGGCTGCTTGCTCCGGTATGCGCGCGGATTCGCCATCGGAAACATGCAGCGTGTCATCCTCGTGGCTCGTCAGGCGCCGGCGGTACACCGCCAGAATCAGGACCGCGCAAGCCAGCGCAATCCACGTAGCCCCAAATGGCATTAAATTAATGTTCATCGCCTTTCCCCCTTAATTTATGCTGAGCGGAATCACCTTCTCCGCTTTCCCCAAGTTGGCGGGCCGCTCAAATTTCCGGCCCGTGGCCTCTTCGATGGCATCCACGATCAACAGCAGATACGCATCGAGGGCGCAGGCCACGCTTTCGCGGGTCTCGCACGAGCCATCGGCGGCCTGTTGTTCACATACTGAGCAGACCTGGTCGCGAATGGCCTGGATGTAATCTCGAATATCGTCGCTATGCGTGCTTTCGACCGCGCGCGCCACCTGCGGAAACATGCGGAACAGCGCGCACCGGCCCGGATCCTCCAGCCCGCAGGTGTTGTCCACCTTTCGGTCAGAGCAGACCCGGCAGATCTGATCCCGGATGATATTTTCCAACTCCTCCACCGATCGTTCCATTGCCGCCTCCGTTGGAGCGCCGTGCACGCCTCTTTCCATCAACAAGGCTAAGGGAATCAACTGATTTTCGTGCGGCGCGGCTCCGGACGGCGGGAAGCTGGGGGGATTTTCGCAAGCTGGTCCGGCGGATTGGGTGTTCTCACCCTAAGTGCCGCCGCCATAATGGCCAACGCCATGGTCCGGGGAGGGTCACTGTCGAAAACTACGCTGCGGATGCCGGCCTGCCAGGCGCGTTCCAGACGTCTGGCCTCATTGGGTGTGATCAATACGATGCGCTCGGGCCGCTCAATGGGCGTAGGGAGGGCGTCCAAAGTCTTGTCGTTGAGCACCATCACGCCCGGCTGCCCGGGGTCGGGCCGGTCAACGGCAGTGACGGAGCAGCTCTCGGTATGCGTCAGCAGATCCGATAGCACAGCCCCGTAGGGGGCGTTTCCAATAGCAAGCTGGACATCGTACATATTGCCTCCCCAAAGCTACCGGGCCATTTACTTGGGCTGGTAGCCTTCGAGCGAGTGGTCGTGTTCCTTGTAGTATTTGCCGGCGTCATTCAACTCTTTCGACTTGGCACTCACATGGCAGTAGGTGCAAGCCTTCTTTTCCTTCTTGGTGTACTCAGGCTTGCCATACGAAAGAGTGGAACCCACGAGGGCACCCAATAACAACACAAAAGCGGGAATGGCGAACTTCATCTGGTCTGTTTTTCCTTTCCGCCCTTTTTCGAAGAAGCAATCTCGGGGCCATAACGGTCTGCCAGAAAACTCATGCGCAGTCGCGTATTCCTCAGGGGCATAGTACGCAGTCCAGCCCCCAGTTCCCGCGGGGCCTCGCGAATTGCTACCCTGATGCGACCATCAACGTATTAGATCTGAGGAGGGGTGCAAGCCAATGAGGTCATTTTGGCAGGACGTGCGGCTGGGTTTGCGAGGTCTGGTGAAAAGTCCCGGTTTCACCTTCGTCGCGGTAGTGACATTGGCGCTGGGGATTGGGGCGAATACCACGATTTTCAGCCTTCTGAATGCCGTTCTATTGCGCGCGCTGCCGGCGGAAGAGCCGCAACGGCTGGTGATGCTATCGAACCCGGAATATCACGGAATCGGGGTTGGCGACGGGTCGGGGAAGCGCGGCATGTACGCTTACTCGGAGTTCCGGGATCTGCTCGAGAAGAATCAGGTTTTCTCGGGCATGCTGGCGGTGGACAGCTATGTGCGGAGAACCGATGTTACCGTTGAGGGTGCTCGATCGAGTGAGCCCGAGCATGCCGGTGTCACGATGGTGAGCGGAGACTATTTCAAGGTTTTGGGGATCCGGCCTTACCTCGGCCGCACGTTCACCGCGGAAGTTGACCGGGTGCAGCATGCCAACCCGGTTGCCGTAATCAGCTACGGTTACTGGAAAAGCCGGTTCGCCGGGTCGCCTTCCATCATTGGGCAGAAAATTCGTATCCGCCGCACCACGTTCGACATCATCGGCGTGGCACAGGAAGGATTTTCGGGCGAGACGATCGGCTTCTCACCGGATATATGGGTTCCGCTGACGGTGCAGGCGGAGGTTTTCCCGGCCTGGACCAATTTCTTGGAAAAGCCCGCGAATCCGTTGCAGAAAATTCTATGGCTGCAAGTCATTGGGCGCCTGAGACCAGGAGTGACGCTGGCGCAGGCGCAAACGAGCATCAATCTGACCCAGCGGCAGATCCGCGAAGGGGATGTTGCGCAGATGTCCGCGGATCGCAGGAGAGAGTATTTGGATTCATCAATTCAACTGACAGACGGCAGCCGGGGCGCAAGCGCCTTGACCGAGTCCGTTGAGCCGCTGGAGATTCTGATGGCAGTGGTGGGCATGGTTCTGCTCATCGCCTGCGCGAACGTGGCCAGCCTGGTGCTCGCGCGCGGAACCGCCCGTCAAAGAGAGATCGCCGTACGCGTGGCGCTGGGCGCGAGCCGGTGGCGCATTCTGCAACAGCTTCTGGTGGAGAGTGTGCTTCTGGCGGTGGGCGGCGGATTGTGCGGCTTCATCCTGGCGCAATGGGCCGCGGCGCTGCTCGTGAAGCTGGTCTCGACCACCTCCAACCCCGTCTTTCTCGACCTGCGGCTGGACCCGCGCGTCTTCGCACTGACGCTGGGCGTTTCGGTGGTGACGGGAATCCTGTGCGGGCTGGTTCCGGGCATGCGGGCGGCACGGCAGGAGATCAATGTCACGCTGAGCGGAGGCGCCAAGGGCTCCCTCGGACGCGGCGCCCATGATGCGCGTTTACCTGCGGGAAGAATCTTAGTTTCCGGGCAAATTGCCGTTTCTCTGGCGGTGCTGATCGTGGCGAGTTTGTTTCTGCGAAGTTTTCAAAGATTGACCAGCCAGGACCCTGGCTTCGATCACGATCACATGGTCCAGTTCGATCTCGGTTTTCTGGAGGCCAGCGGGTACAAGGGACCGGCTGTGCATCGTGTGCACGAGGAGCTATTAGCGCGTCTCCAAACGATTCCGCAGGTCAAAGGAGCGACACTGGCGTTCATGGGCTTGTTTGCGGGAGACGACACATCGCACAACATCTCCCTGGATGGCTCTGTGCCCAAGGGAGGGTCGGAGAACTCAGTGCGGGACGATCTGGTGACGGCGGGTCATTTCGCGGCGATCGGGCAGCCGGTGGTTTTGGGCCGGGAATTCACCACTGACGATGAGCGCAGCACGCAGGGCGTGGGCGTCATTAACCAGACATTCGCGCACAAGTATTTCGGCAACACGAACCCGCTCGGCAAACGGGTCTGGTATGATCACGACCACCCGCAGAGTTTTGTGATTGTGGGAGTCGTCGGCGACGCGAAGCACAACAGCTTGAGCGAGGCGGCATTTCCGCAATTCTATCTGCCCTTTTTCAATCCGAAAGGCGACGAGCCGTCTTTCTGTTCTTTCGAAGTTCGCTACAGCGGAAATGCGGCGACGGTGACGAGCGCGATTCGGGCGGCTGTTCGTGAAGTCGCGCCTGCGGTTCCGCCGGTGGAGATCCACACGATGAACGAGCTGATGGGCGAGACGCTCATCACCGAGAACGCCATCAGCCGGCTGAGCAGTATCTTCGGGCTCCTGGCCCTGGCGCTGGCAGCGATCGGGCTTTACGGGGTGATGTCCTACAACGTCACGGGCCGCACCAACGAAATCGGCATCCGCATGTCGCTCGGTGCGCAGCCGGCCGATATCCTGAAGCTGGTGATGCGGGAAATTCTGATTTTGATCGGGATCGGCGTGGGGCTGGGGCTGCCATCGATCTGGGTCATCAAGCGCATCGTGGGCGCTCAGCTTTTCGGGATTACGGCGCTTGACCCGGTAGCGATCTCGAGCGCTGCATTCGTACTCGCCGCGGTCGCAGTGGTGGCAGGCTATCTGCCCGCAAGATGGGCGTCCCGGGTCGACCCGATGCGCGCGCTGCACTACGACGGCTAGAGCTACCTGCATGGGTTGCGAATCGTCAACCCACCGATCTTCTGCCGGTCACATCCTCCCAGTAGAGCGATCTCCGAGAGAATCGCGAAAAGACGAACACTCATTCAATTGACGAACTCACGGCCCGCAAACAACGGCTGCGAACGACACCCGGCGCGTAGTGAGGATGCAAAATGACATCGGTAGATGGGGTCGTGTTGCTCGGTTGGATGAGCCAGCAGGATGCGGTTAAGTTATTACGCGAACAATGCCTATTCGATCCACCATTAACTCAGGAGCACGCCGAAGAAATGTGGCGCGAATACCGCTGCCGCGTTGACCAATTGGAGCCGCGTGAAGCCCTCGCGCCGGCGAAAGTGCCGCTAACGGATCGGCATGAGCAAGAGGCAGCGACTGAATTCATGCGGCTATACAGGAGTGCTTCCAACGTACTTGGCGTCGTAAAAGTAAATCCAATGGAGCTGGTGGTTCACCAGTTGCAGATCGTTATACAAAGATCAACACATTATCGCCCGCATGTCGGCTCAAAGAGAACATGGTTGCAGACCTCCCTGCTCTGCAATTCGGCGCTATCACCACAACTGACGATACGCGCTTTACCGAACGCGATAGATGCTGAACTGCCGCACGGAGAGTTTATGTTGGGATTTGACCCGCAGTCTGGATTTACGATTCAACAGTTGTCCCCTCACGTCAACGTGACGGAGTATGGCCGACGAATGATGCTATGGGCGGGATATCACCGCACGTATGCGCGCATGGTCGGCCTGGCGCCCGATGCCAGCGACCGCTCGCTCGTGGTGGCCTTGAGCAGATTCGGCAATTCTAAGATCTCTCCGGCTTGGCCAAACCGTGGCGAGCGCGAGATGCTGACCGGAGCGCGGCCGCCGCTGTTCCGTGATTTTTTTGACGAGCGTCTTTTTGTGAGAGTCAAACTCCGCAAGAAGCGCTACGAATTGCAGATTCGCGGCCAGATCGTAGCGATTGACGAAAATTGATGGATCGACAAAAACGATGGCTTGCTTCTAAAAGCCGCCCCAGCTCCGGGTTTCAGCGGCCTGAACGGAGATGGTCTTTTGAGAAGCCAGGTGAGAAACCGCTGCGGCCACATCATCCCGCAAGTAGTCGGGAAATAGCGGCGGACGCGGCCCTAGAATGACCGCGTCCGGAAAGCTCTCGCGCACTTCCAGTTTTTGCGCTTCGGGGATCTCCCGAAAGAGCACGGGAATTTGCGCGATGCCCTTTTGCAGAAGCGCTAGCGCCCGGTGATAGCCGTCACTGAGAAAATACCTTTCGCGGTACCGCACCACCTGAGCGAACGAAGGCACCCGCGCAACCCAAAAGCCGCACGCGGTTGCCATCATGCCCGGAGCAACTTCCAATGGCGAACTGAAATGCCCCACGACGCGAGTATCGCAGTCGTTTGCCTTTACAATCCAGGAGTTGTTCTGCGGATCGAACTGCGCTGCCGCTGGGCTGGTGTTAGCTATGGGCAAAGTGATTCTTGCCAGGGAGACCATGCTCTCGTGGGAAGCTTGTTGGAGCAGGCTTTGCCAGTGCTCGGAATGCGCCAGGTAGTCCAGATGCACGATGGGTTGCACGGCGCAGAGCTCCTGGAGATTTGCGATCTGGATAGTCCAACCTTTGGCGGTGTACTGCCGGGAGCTCGGCTGTCTGTGAAATTCCTGTAAATACCCGAGCAATTCGTCTGCTGGCTGTGACAGCGCGTGTATTTGTTCGACGCCAGGCGGCTTGCTGTTCACGGCGGCGCGCGCTTCTGTTACGCGCTGCACATGTTCGGGCAATGGTTTCGCTGGTGTTTTGGGGATGCCCAGTAGCATCTGTGCGTCCCTTTCGGCCATCCATCCAATGAGCGCTCGAGCGGGTCTGGTTTTCAGACTGACCAGGTTTCCATCTCTGAGCAATTTCTTTGACAATACGTCCATGGCGGCCCGGGGATTTTTCCAGCATGGGTTCAACCCGACTCATTGTCAAACATCCCCTGGCATAACCAATTCGCTGTAATCTGCATCCTCGCCGCCCGGCGCGTGCGTATACTCCTGCAGGTATGCGATTCGGAAGACGGGTATGGTTGGCGCTCGTCGCGTTCCTTTCGCCCGCCATGGCGGCCGATCCATCCGCGATTCACTTCGCTGGTTTCTCATCGCGCCAGGCCCTCAGCCTGGTTGGTGATGCCCACTTCGCCGGAAAAACGTTGCGCCTCACTGCGGCCAAGCGCGATCGCTCGGGCGCCGCCTGGTTCCGCGCCAAGCAGCCCATAGGCACCGGCTTCGACACTACCTTTCAGTTCCGATTAACGCATCAGGGCGGGCTCGGGCACGGCGCCGACGGATTCGCGTTCGTCATCCAGAACTCCGGGCCCGGGGCCTTGGGGGGGCGTGGTTCCGCGGGCGGATTCGCGGTGAGCGACCCCGCGTACCAACACCGCGACAAGGCCATCCCCTGGAGCATCGCTGTTTTCTTCGACACATTCCAGAACGATGATGAAGACGATCCTTCCGCCAATTACGTCTCGTTCTGCACCTACGGCAAGTCCAGCGAAATGCGTTGGCCGGCGCGGCGCCTCGCGTTTACTCCGAACCTCGCCGTGGAGTTAAAGGACCGGGAAGTGCACACCGCCCGTATCCTGTTCCGGCCGCCGGTTCTTTCCGTTTTCCTGGATGACGCGGCCGCTCCGGTACTCGAATCGACCGTTGATCTCTCGATCGTCGTGGATCAGTGGGGCGGCGCCTGGGTGGGATTCACTGCGTCCACCGGCGGCGGCTACGAGAACCACGACATTCTCAACTGGTCCTTTAATGTGACGGATGTCTCCACCAGCATGTCGGTCGTCTCGTCCGACATCACATTTCCGATGTCGGCATGTTTGCCCGATCGCAATCTGTGCACGCCGGAAGAAGCGCTCGTCGAGCAGACTGCGGAGGGCTATCACATCGTTCTGCCGGCCAATTTGGAATGGGGCGGGAGCATCCCGAACCCGTCGGCGCGAGCCGTAGAGGTCGCGAACGCCAAAGGCATCGTCTGCTGGGATGTGAAGGCACGCGGTTCGGAAGGATGCGGCGGACCCTCCAGGGACGGCGCGCCCGCGGGCTCCGGATTTCTAGCCGAAGAGCAACCTGCCGGTGCTTTGATCACGAAAACGCGTGAGGGCCGCACGTGGTTTTCCGTGAACGGCCGCGGGGGCGCCGCGTTCCGCAGCAACGAAGGTTTTTATGAGTTCGACGTGCTGATGCACTAACCGCCGGAGCGCCGGCTCCCGCCAATTCACTCCTCGCGCAGCAAGGCCAGAGGATCGAGCGACAGCGCGCGGTGCGCCGGAATCCACGTGGCCGCCAGACCCAGCAGCACCATCGCCACCACCACAGCGGCAAGCACCAGCGGATCGCGGGGCGTTGCTGTGTACACAATGGAAGCCAGCACCTGGCTCGCGAGAATTCCCAGGATCAATCCCGCCGCTGAACCGAGCGCCAGCAATTTGCAAGCCCGCCCCAGGGCTGCCTGCAATATCTCCTGGCGCCTGGCGCCGAGCGCCATGCGAATTCCGAATTCCTTCAACCGCTTGCTGACCGAGTAGGCGGCCATCGCGAAGATGCCGGTGATCGCCAGCATCGCGCCCATCGCGCCCAGGACACCCAATGAGAGCGTCGCCATCCGGGAAGGAAACAGAGCGAGATCCAGTTCTTTGTCCCAGGTGGAGAGGTAAGCCGGCAGCGCTGCGTCCAGTGCCAGCAGCTGGTTTCTCATGGCCCACGCCAGTTGTTGCGGATCGCGCTTCGAGCGCACCACCAGCGAGGACTCCGTCGAGGGCGCTTGCAGAAATGGCACAAACATCGCCGGCCGCGGGTCTTCGGTGAGGGCCGCATACTTTCCGTCTTCCACAATGCCCACCACCTGAAGGCGTGTTCCATTGCCCCGCTTGTAATACCTCCCCATGGCCTTGGCCGCGGAGCCGAAGATCTTGCGGGCGAACTCGCGATTCACCACGGCCACGCGGGGCGAGTTCTCATCGTCATGCCACGAGAAAGTCCTGCCGGCCAGCAGGATGGTGCCGGCAGCGTGGAAGTATTCCGGAGAAACGCTATAGATTTGAGATCGCGCCACCGCATGCGCCGGCCCCAGATCGATGGTCTGGTCGGTATAAACCAGCGCCGTGCTCCCGCCCCCGAACAAAGGCGTCTCATCAATCAATCCCACCGACTCTACGCCAGGAATCAGCTCCATGGAATGGATGATGCGCTGTTGCATCGCAGGCAGTGCGTCGCCGCCATAGCCGGCCATGTTGAGATCGATCTCCATCAGCATGGCGTTGCGCGGTTCGAAACCGAAATTGCTGTGGAGCGAGCGCACGAGGCCCCGGACGGCGACCATCGAAGAAGTCACCAGCACGGCACATATCGCAATCTGCGCCACCAGCAGCAGGTCCCGGGCCGTCACCCGCCTCCCCGTCACGCCGGCTGCCCCGGCTTTCACGATCTGGTAGGGATTGACCCTGAGGACCTGGCGCACGGGAACCAGGCCGAACAGGATGCCACTCACCACCGCCAATACCAAAGCGGCTCCATAAACATTAGCGTCCGCGTCCACGGGAATATTCAGCGGAAACCTGGCAAATGGCTGCCATACGCTCAGGCCGCGCAGCAGCGCTACGCTGCCCCATAGCCCGAACCCGCCGCCCATGAGTGAGATCAGCAACGCTTCGGTCAGCAGGCTCCGCAGAATGCGCGTGCGGCCCGCTCCCAGCGCCAGCCGCAGAGCCACTTCCCGCGATCGGTCCGCGGCGCGCGCGGCGAACAGGCTGCCCAGGTTGGCACACGCAGCGAGTAGAATCAGGGCCGCCAACAACATCAATCCCGTGACAAACGCCCGCAGCGGAGGACCCAGGCGGTTGCCGTAAAAACCGGGACTCGCCAAACCGAAGTTCACATGGCCGTCGTCTTTGGGATAGGTCTTTTCTAGATACGAACCGATCGCGTTCAGATCGGCAATCGCCCGCCCCGGCGCGACCCCCGCCTTCAGATGTCCCAACGACATAAAGACCCAGCGCGTTCCACGCTTGTTCAGGAAATCCGATCCCAGCACCGTCGTCCCGCTCACTTGCCCGTGATTGACGAGCGGCACAAAGAAATCGGGAGAGAAAAACATTAAGGTCCCGTAGAAACCCGGCGGGGCGACACCAATGATGGTGAAAGGATGCTTGTTCAACTGCACTACGCGGCCCACCACCCTGCGGTCATCCTGAAAATGAGTGTGCCAATACGCGTACGTGAGCACGATATACGGAGCGCTGCCGGCGCCATGCTCGTCGGAGGCGTGAATGAGCCGGCCGAGATGCGGCTGGATGCGCAGGACGTCGAAATAATTCCCGCTCACTTCATAAACCCAGGCGCGAACCGGATTGTCACCCGTATCCAGCCCCGCGAGGTCCAGAGTGTATGCGGCCAGGCCGTCGAAACTGCGGTTGCGATCGCGCACATCCAGATAGTCGGGATACGACAGCATTCCGTCGCCCCTTTCGCGCTCGATCATGTAAAGATCCTGCTCCTGAGGCACATTGAGCGGGCGCAGGATCAACCCGTTCAATACGCCGAAGACCACGGCGTTCGCGCCGATGGCCAATGCCAGGGTGACAACGGCGGTAATGGTGAATCCCGGAGACTTGCGCAACACGCGCAGGCTGTAGCGCGCGTCCTGGACGAGCGTGTCAATGAACCGGCCGCCCAGCGCTTCGCGCGATTCCTCTTTGAACCGCACCTCACCGCCGAACTCAATCCGCGCGCAGCGCTCGGCTTCGCCACGGCTCAGGCCGCAACGTTCCAGATCATCCGCCCGGTGCTGGATGTGCGAGCGCAGCTCCTCGTTCATTTCGTCTTCCAGCTTGGAACGGCGAAAAAGCCTCGCGGTCAGCGAGCGAAGATACGCCAGCAGTCTCATACCTCCTCCGGATGGGCAGCGAGGGCCGCGCCCATGGCCGCGGCCAGGCGGTTCCAGCCGTCGGCTTCCTCCCGGAGACGCTTGCGCCCGAGGGCCGTGAGCTCGTAAAACTTGGCGCGGCGGTTGTTCTCCGACACGCCCCAACTGGCCTTCAGCACCCCCTGGCGCACCAGGCGGAACAACGCCGGATAAAGCGCGCCCTGCTCAATGAGCAGCGCTTGCCCGGAGATTTGCCCGATGCGCAGAAGCACCCCGTAGCCGTGCAAAGGGCCGAGCGAAACCGCTTTCAGAATCAGAAGATCGAGAGTTCCCGGAAGAAGCTGGGCCTGGCTGGACATAAACACTCCTAAATCAGCTAGGAGAATATCACCGCTTTCCTAAGCTGTCAAGGAGAGAGACCAAAAAGAGCGATGTTACCAGTGTTACGCCGATGCAGTCAGGTTATACTGGCAGCCGATGATTTCCCCTCCCGCCGGCGGCGCGAATGAGCGGCCATGAAAGCCGCCGTCTATCGCCGGTACGGGCCGCCGGAGGTCGTGCAAATCGAGGAGGTCGAAAAGCCGGTTCCCAAGGACAATGAACTTCTGGTCCGCATCCATGCGACGACGGTTGCTGCGGCGGACTGGAGGTTCAGAAGTGCTAATCCATTCCTCATCAGATTCATGAACGGCCTGTGGCGGCCCAAGAAGATCCAGGTACTGGGGATGGAGTTTGCCGGCAAAGTTGAGTCCGTGGGCACGGCCGTGACCCGCTTCGCCGTGGGAGACCTGGTTTTTGGGTCCACTGGCTTCAAATTCGGCGCCCACGCCGACTACGCGTGCTTGCCCGAAGATGGCCAGTTGGCGATCAAGCCGGTCAACATGACGTTCGAGGAAGCCGCGGCGGTCCTGTTCGGCGGGTTGACGGCGCTGTATTTTCTGAGGAAAGCCGATGTCCAGCCGGGCGAGGAAGTACTGGTCTACGGAGCCTCCGGGAGTGTGGGGGTTTTCGCCGTTCAATTGGCCAAGCACTTCGGAGCGCGCGTTACGGGGGTTTCGAGCACCACCAATCTCGAGCTGGTGAAATCGCTCGGCGCGGATGAGGTGGTCGATTACACCCAAGACGATTTCTCGCGAGCCGGCCCGATCTACGACATCGTCTTCGACACCGTAGGCTACAGCGGTTTCTCGCGCAGCCTGCGATCGCTAAAGCCGGGCGGCCGCTATGTTCGGGTTGGAGGTTCCGCACGGCTGTGGCCCATGCTCGGAGGAATGCTGCGGGGGATGTGGACTAACATGACGGGCGCCGCCAAAGCCGTTAGCGGAGTGACCCACGGCACCGCCGAGGATCTGTCTTTTCTCAAGGGATTGATCGAATCTGGCCGGCTACGGACGGTAATCGACCGGCACTATTCCCTCGACGAGATCGCCGAAGCCCACCGGCATGCGCAAGCGGGACACAAGAAAGGACACGTCGTCATAGTGCTTCAACAAGCGAGCCGGTAACACACGTCCGGTAGGGGCGAGGCAGCGCTCACTAATGTCAATCTGACTGGGACCTTCTAGGGGCATATTGCACACCGAAGCGGCATTTCACACCTCCTTATCCCCAATTGGGCCATCTTGCGCTATACTGGCACCAGATGATTTCCAAGCTCGATCCGGCTTGGCAGCGGGCACCTGTGCTGGAGGCCGTCTTCGATCAGCTTTCCGACGCGCTCGTCCTCTACGATCGCGACATGATCATCACCGGCGTCAATCATGCCGCTGAAAAACTCTTCGGCATGATGGCGGAAGAGATGAT
>JASHOO010000423.1 GCA_030041035.1 Bryobacteraceae bacterium
GAATGCGGCGCTCGGCTCGAAGGGTTTCGTGGTGGTGCAGGATATGTTTCTGACCGAAACCGCGGAAGCCGCCGACGTTGTGCTACCCGCAGCGTCAGCTTACGAGAAAAACGGAACGGTCACCAATGTTTGCGGGGAAGTGCAGCGCCTGCATAGGGTGGCGCAAGCCATGGGTGCGAAGCCGGATCTCGAGATTATCGGACTGATTGCGAAAGGGATGGGCGCGGCGTCCGAGATGGGGCCGTGGCTGACCGATGTCGTTTTCGCGGAGATTCGCCAGAGCGTCCGGGGCTACGATGTACCCATCCTGACCATCGATACCGGCGGTGCGGCGCAAGCCATGCCGGTGAACGGGCGGATTCCCGTGGAAAGCCGGCCGGACCAGATTCGTTCGTCGCACGACGATTTGTTCACGTCCGGAACGCTCGGACGTTATTCTAGGATGTTAAATTCGGTTCTTGAAAAACGGCACGGCCGCGGATGAACTTCTTCCTTCTGAGCGTCCTCAAAGCGGCGGTGGTGGCCTTTGTTTTGCTGACCACCTTGGCCTACCTGCAATGGGTGGAGCGTAAAGTGATCGCGCACATTCAGGTGCGCATGGGGCCTTACCGCGTCGGCCCGCATGGGCTTTTGCAACCGCTCGCGGACGTGATCAAGCTCATCACCAAAGAGGAGTTGATTCCGCCGCACGTGAACAAATTCATGTATCTTCTGGCGCCGTTTCTGGCCGTGACCATGGCGCTGGTTTCGATTTCGGTGATCCCGTTCGGCACGGAGATTCACGTTTTCGGAACTCCGACCTGGATGCAGCTCACCGATCTTAACGTGGGTCTGCTGTTTATTCTGGCGGTGAGCTCGATGGGGGTTTATGGCATTGCGCTGGGGGGATGGGCCTCGAACAACAAGTACTCGCTGCTGGGCGGGCTGCGCAGCTCGGCGCAGATGATCAGCTACGAACTGCCATTGAGCATCGCCATCGCTTCGCCCTTGCTACTGGTAAATACGCTGAGTCTGCGCGAGATTGTGCAGGCGCAAACGGGCTCGATCATTCATTGGAACATTCTCCGATGGCCGGCGCCGCAGATCGTGAGCTTCCTGGTATTCTTGATCGCGGGATTTGCCGAAACCAACCGCGTGCCGTTCGATCTGCCGGAAGCCGAGAACGAGCTGGTGGCCGGATTCCACACCGAATACAGCAGTATGAAATTCGCGGCGTTCTTCATGGCGGAATACGCCAATATGGTGACCGTTTCGTGCATGACCGCGATTTTGTTTCTGGGCGGATGGCAGCCCCTGTTTTCGCCCGCGTGGGGCTCGAACTTCGTTCCCACGCTGATTTTCACGGCCGGCGGGTTGATCGCAATTTATCACGGTCTGAATCCGGCCCGGAAACTGGATCGCATCACGCTGCCGGTGACGGGCGTGGTGTTTCTGCTCGTGGGGGCGCTGTTCCTGGTGCCGGCCGCACAAAACGCGCTCATTCCACTTTTCTGGTTCGCGGCCAAAGTGGGAGCGGTTCTGTTTTTGTACATCTGGGTTCGCGGCACGCTGCCGCGGTTCCGCTACGACCAGCTGATGCGGTTCGCCTGGAAGGTGCTGTTCCCGGTTGCACTGGCGAATCTGCTGGTGACCGGCCTCGTGGTGGCGCTTTGGTGAGAGCTTTTTCATGGATGTCATTCTATTTCTGATCTTCGCCATCATCGCGGTGGTTTGCGCGGTGAACGTCGTAGTGCAGACGCACCCCATCGCGAGCGCCATTTCGCTCGTCGGCGTCATGGGCTCACTCGCCGTGTTGTACTTGCTGCTGGGCGCGGAATTCCTGGCCATGGCGCAGATCATCGTCTATGCGGGCGCCATCATGGTGCTGTTTGTCTTTGTCATCATGCTGCTGAATGCGGGCGCGGAATCGAAGCGCGGTCGCTCGCTGGTCGCGCAGTTGCTCGGATTCCCCCTGCTGATCGCCCTGCTGGCGCTGGCGAGTTACTTCATCCAGCGCTACTACCCGGGAACAGCTACGGTGCAATTTGGAGCGTTCAAAGCCGGCACGGCGCAGAATATCGGCAGAGCCTTGTTCACGCAATACCTGCTGCCGTTTGAGGTTACCTCGATTCTGATCCTGATCGCGATCGTGGGCGCGGTGGTACTGGCGCGGAAGGAACTTTAGTCATGAGCGGCCCGCCACTCGCGTGGTATCTGATTCTGAGCGCGGTGCTGTTCGCGCTGGGTGTCGCCGGCTTCCTGTTCCGCAAGAGCATCATCACCATTTTCATGTCGATCGAGCTGATGCTAAATGCGGTCAACCTGAGCTTTGTGGCGTTCTCTTATCAGCTCAAGCAGGTAAACGGCCACGTGTTCGCATTTTTTGTGATGGTGGTGGCGGCAGCCGAAGCCGCTGTGGGTCTGGCGATCATCGTGACGGTGTTCAAGAACCGGGAAACGCTGAATGTCGATGAAGTCGATTCGATGAAATACTGATCCGCGATGCATCAACTCTGGCTCATCCCCGCGCTGCCATTCGCGGGCTTTCTCATCAACGGAATTCTTGGCCGCCGCTTCTCAAGGGCGGTGGTGAATGCGGTCGCTCTAGGGAGCGTATTACTGGCGTTCCTCTGGGCGCTCAAAACCGTTCTGGGGCTGGGCGAGGCGCGGATTTTCGAGCACTACTTCAATTGGATCGTGGCGGGCGGGCTGCAAGTGGGCTGCGATTTCGCAGTCGACCGGCTGACCGCGGTGATGCTGATGGTCGTTACCGGCGTCGGCGCCCTCATCCATATTTACTCGATTGGCTACATGGCGCACGAAGACGGCTATTATCGCTTCTTCGCCTACCTGAACCTGTTCATGTACTTCATGCTGACGCTGGTGCTGGCCGCGAACTTTCTGTTGCTGTTCGTGGGATGGGAAGGCGTGGGCCTGTGCAGCTATCTGCTGATCGGTTTCTGGTTTCACAAAAAGAGCGCGACCGATGCCGGCAACAAGGCGTTCATTGTGAATCGCATAGGCGATTACGGCTTCTCGCTCGCCATGTTGCTGATCGTCGTGAATTTCGGCACACTCGATTTCCAAATCGTATTCCATGCTGCGCCAACCAAGCCTGAAGCCGTGCTCACCACCATCGCGATGTTGCTGCTCGTCGGCGCGTGCGGGAAGTCCGCCCAGTTTCCACTCTATGTCTGGCTGCCGGACGCCATGGAAGGCCCGACGCCCGTTTCTGCCTTGATTCACGCCGCGACCATGGTCACGGCGGGCGTCTACATGGTGGCGCGCTCGTTTCCGATTTACCAGGGCGCTCCCTCGGCGCTCGAAATCGTGGCATACATTGGCTTGTTCACGGCGGCTTTTGCGGCCACGATCGGCCTGGCACAGAACGATATCAAGAAAGTTTTCGCGTACTCGACCGTCTCGCAACTCGGATACATGTTTCTGGGCGCCGGCGTGGGCGCATTTTCCGCTGGCATCTACCACCTGATGACGCATGCGTTCTTCAAGGCGCTCTTGTTTTTGGGCGCTGGCAGCGTGATCCACGCACTTTCCGGCGAGCAGGACATGCGCAACATGGGCGGCCTGCGCAAAAAGATTCCAGTAACGTTCTGGACGCTGATGTGCGCGGCGGTTGCGATTTCCGGCGTGCCTCCAACCGCCGGTTTCTTCAGCAAAGATGCGATCCTGGTCGCCGCCTATCATCATGCACCGTGGATGTATTGGATCGGCACCATCACTGCCGGGCTGACGGCGTTCTACGTATTTCGCGCCATGTTCCTCACGTTTTTCGGTGAATACCGCGGCCACGAGCATCCGCATGAATCACCCAAAGTGATGACCATCCCTCTGGCCGTGCTGGGGGTGCTTTCGATTGCCGGCGGCTTCATCAAGGTTCCCGCATGGCTGGAGCATTTCTTCCCCGTGGCGGAAGCTCCGGAAAACCCATCGCTCGTTTTTATCTCCGTGGCGGCGGGCCTGATCGGAATCTTTATCGCATACGTGATGTACGTCGCCAGGCCGGGGTTGGCCGATTCGGTTGCCTCCAGCCTGGACGGGTTATACCGCCTGGTCTACAACAAGTACTTCGTTGACGAGATCTACGATGCCGCCATCGTCAAGCCCGTCGTTTCCGGGTCTCGCGCGGTGCTGTGGCGCGGCGTAGACGCAGGCCTGATCGATGGCACGGTGAACGGCGTGGGATCGGGCTCGCAAGGCTTCGGTGGCTGGCTCAAGCTGTTCCAGTCGGGAAATATCCGCAGCTATGCCACGTGGGTAGTATTCGGCTCGGTGGTTTTGGTGGTCACGCTGGGTCTGATCGGAGCAGTTCGATGAGCTTGCTCGACATCGTACTCGCTCTGCCGCTGCTCGGTTTCCTGGCGGTACTCCTGGTTCCGAGACAAAACGAGGAAACTATCCGCCGGACCGCCATGGTGATCGCCGTCGTCACTTTCCTGGCGTCTATCGGCCTCGCTACCGGCCTGAGCAGCGATGTACCCGGCCCGCAGTTTGTCACCGACGTCATTTGGATTGCATTCCCGGAGATCCACTACCATGTCGGCACTGATGGCTTGAGCGTTTGGCTAGTGATTCTCTCCACCTTCCTGACGCCTATTTGCATTCTCATTTCGTGGCGGTCCATCGACAAGCGGGTGAAGGAATTCTATGCCTTCCTGCTGCTGCTCGAATTCGGGTTGATCGGCGTATTCGTCTCGCTCGACCTGTTCCTGTTCTACGTGTTCTGGGAAGTCTCGCTCGTGCCTATGTATTTCCTGATCGGCATCTGGGGTCATGAGCGGCGCATTTACGCCGCCGTCAAGTTTTTCCTTTACACCATGGCCGGCTCCTCGCTCATGCTGGTCGGGATCATCTATATCTACAATCGCGCGGGCACATTCAACTACACGACGATCCTCGATATGCTAAACGGCGGCAAGCTCGGCTTCACGCCCGGCGAGGAGATGCTGCTGTTCCTGGCCTTCTTCATCGCCTTTGCTATCAAGGTGCCGCTGTTTCCCCTGCACACGTGGCTGCCGGATGCGCACGTGGAGGCCCCCACGGCCGGTTCCGTCATGCTGGCCTCCGTCATGCTGAAGATGGGAGCCTATGGACTCATTCGCTATTGTCTGCCGATGTTTCCCGATGCGTCGCGGCGCTGCGCTCCCTGGATCATTGTTTTGGCGATCATCGGCATCATCTACGGCGCACTGGTCGCGATGGTGCAGCCCAATATGAAAAAGCTGGTGGCTTATTCGTCGGTGAGCCACCTGGGATTCGTCGTGCTCGGCATTTTCAGCTTCACGCAGCTTGGGCTCGATGGCGCGGTTTACCAGATGCTCAATCACGGCATCTCGACCGGCGCGCTGTTCGTGCTGGTCGGCCTGCTCTACGAGCGAAGACACTCGCTCGAGATCGCGGATTATGGCGGCGTAGCCACGGCCGCGCCCGGGCTCTCCACTGTCTTTCTGATTACTACCCTCGCCAGCGTCGGACTGCCCATGCTGAACAATTTCGTGGGCGAGTATTTGGTGCTTCAGGGAGCTGCGCAAGCCAACTTCCGTTGGGCGGTGTTCGCCGCCATCGGCGTCATCCTGTCGGCCTGCTACATGCTGTGGCTTTATCAGCGGGTCTTCTATGGCGACACGCCCGAGGCCGTCGCGGATCACGTGCACGATCTGAACCACCGCGAATGGGTTGCGACTGTGCCGCTCCTCGCGATGATGCTTTGGATGGGCGTCTACACCGCAAGCTTCCTACCGCCCATTACACGGACTAACTACGCGATTCTCGAACAATCCAAAATGAACGTGCGGTTCCGCGTGGCCGCACCGCCGCACGCACCCTACCTCAGCGCGAGGGAGGTCCGACTTGGCCGCTGAGTTCGTTCCCAAAGGCGTTGAGTTACTCCGTTTCCTGCCGGAAATGGTCCTGACTGCAACCGGCACGTTGCTCATGGTAGCGGATGGGATCGGCGGCCGACGCTGGTCGAAATTTTACGGCAACTTCTCCCTCGTCGGTCTCGCCGCCGCGCTCCTGGCGGCTGTTGTCGCTTACGGCAATCCCGGACCGGCGTTTTCCGACATGCTCATGGCCGATGGCTTCGCCGCTTTCTTCCGCGTGCTCGTCATCAGCGTGGGCATCCTCACGGTTCTTGCTTCGTACCGGTTTTTGGCGCGCGAAGGCGCGGAGACCGGCGAATATCACGCCCTGATCCTTTTCTCCGTCGCCGGACAGTGCGTCATGGTCACCGCCAACGAACTGATCATGATTTTCATCGGCCTGGAGATCTCTTCCATCGCGTCCTACGTGCTGGCGGGCTATCTCCGTGACGACAAGCGCAACAACGAATCGGCCCTCAAGTATTTCCTGCTGGGATCGTTCGCGACGGCATTTTTGCTCTATGGCATCGCCTGGATCTACGGTCTGACCGGATCGACCAGCCTCGTGACCATCCGTAGCGTACTCTCGTCGCGCGACACGGCGCCCGCGCCGTTCCTGGTGGGTTTCTCCGCCGCGCTCATGTTTGTCGGACTCGGTTTCAAGGTGTCGGCCGCGCCGTTCCAGATTTGGGCGCCGGATGTCTACCAGGGCGCACCCACGCCCATCTCGGCATTTCTGTCGGCGGGCCCGAAGGCGGCGGGCTTCGCTGTCTTCCTGCGGATCTTTACCACAGCCTTCGCTCCCATCGGCCCGGGTTGGGAGCCGCTTGTCTGGCTCTCGGCGCTGCTTTCCATGACCATCGGGAACTTCGCGGCCCTCACACAGTCCAATATCAAACGCCTGCTGGCGTACAGCTCCGTGGCTCATGCCGGATATGTGCTGGTGGCGCTCGCCGCGCGGTCGGAAACTGGCACGGCTGCGGCCATGTTCTATCTCGCTGCCTATGCGCTGATGAATATCGGTGCCTTCGCGGTGGTCGCGCATCTCTCCGGCAAGGGTGATCACTTTGTCAGCGTGGATGATTTTGCCGGGCTCGCCACGCGCCAACCGTTCACAGCCGCGCTGCTGACAGTCTTTCTGCTGTCTTTGATCGGCGTTCCGCTCACGGGCGGTTTTTTCGGCAAGTTTTATATTTTCAAAGCCGCGCTGCAGTCCAACCTGGTCTGGCTTTCCGTGCTGGGGCTGCTGAATAGCGCCGTGGCGGCGTATTACTACCTGCGCATTCTTG
>JASHOO010000424.1 GCA_030041035.1 Bryobacteraceae bacterium
GCGAAGCGCGCTACCGCAAGTTGGGCGAGTATTCGCTCGGTATGCGGCAGCTCGCCAAGCTGGCGCAAGCCATCGCGCACGGGCCGAAGCTGCTGATTCTTGATGAGCCCACCAACGGGCTCGATCCACCGGCGCGTCAGCGCATGATCCGCCTGATTCGCGAGATGCGGGAATCGGGCGACATGCACATGATCCTCTGCTCGCACCTGCTGCGCGACGTCGAGGAGACCTGCGAGGAAGTCATGATTCTCAAACAGGGGCGGATCGTCCACTACGCGAACCTGGAGGAAGAGCGGCGCGCCAACCGCAAGTTCATCGAAATGGAAACCGTGGGCGCCAATGGAACGTTTACCAGCGCCATCGAGAAACTGGGATGTGCCTGCGCGATTGCGCCCAACAACCGGATCAAGCTGATTCTGTCGGAAGGGGTTGCGATCCGGGATCTCTACCGTGTGGCGGCCGAGCGCAACGTGCAGATCCGGCGGCTCAACTACCGGCGCGACAGCTTGGAAGATATTTTCCTCAAAGCCATGGAATCGGACCTGACGCAGAACGGAGCAACCAATGGCCGTTTATAAGCGCAGCTATCACGGCTACTCCGGGGCGTTGACGCCCGAGTGGTCGCGCTTCGCCATCATTCCGCGGTACGCCTACCGCCGCCTGTTTCAATCCAAGATCATGACGGCGTTTTTCGTGCTGTGCTTCGTCTCGCCGCTGGTATTCCTGTCGCTCATTTACGTGGCCAACAGCTTCGGTTCGATCGCGGGGTTGTTCGGCGCCAAGGGCGCAAGATCGCCCATTACGATTGATGGCGAATTCTTCCTGATTTATCTGGGCGTGCAGTCCCCCCTGGCTTTCATCCTGGCTTCCTTCGTCGGCCCGGGCCTGGTCTCGACCGACCTCTCGAACCGCGCCCTCACTCTGTATCTCGCGCGGCCGTTTTCGCGAGTCGAGTACGTGATCGGAAAAATGTCGGTGCTGCTGGTTCTGCTTTCCACCATTACCTGGATTCCCGGCTTGATTTTGTTCGGCGTGCAATCCGCGCTGGCCGGAGGCGGATGGCTCATCCATAACCTATGGGTTGCCTGGGCGATCTTTGCCGGGTTTTGGATCTGGATCCTCGTAATCGCCCTGACGGCGTTGGCGCTCTCGGCTTGGGTCAAGTGGAAGATCGCCGCGGGCGCCCTGCTCTTGGGCGTTTTCTTTGTGGGCGCCGGACTTGGCCAGGCCATCAATGCCGTGCTCGATGTGCGCTGGGGCCGGCTGATCAACTTGAGCGACGTGTTCGCCGCCGTGTGGAGCAATCTGTTCCGCATGCCGAACGGACGCGACATCTCCCCAACTTCCGCCTGGATCATGTTGGCGCTCGTCTGCGCGAGCTGCATCTGGCTGCTCTATCGCAAGCTGCGCGCCGTCGAGGTGGTGCGATGACGGGGAATGAAATCGTCTTCGAGAACGTTTCGCGATTCTACGGCGACGTGCTGGGTGTCAATCGCGTGAACCTCGCCATTCCGCCGGGCATCACCAGCCTGGTCGGGCCGAACGGCTCCGGCAAAACCACGCTCATGAATCTCATGACCGGCCTGCTGCGCCCCTCGCAAGGCCGCATCGATATTCTGGGTGTCGCGCCCGACGATCCCGAACGCCTCTTCCGCTTCGTGGGCTACTGCACCCAATTCGATTCCTTCCCGCGCGGCATGACCGGGTACCAGTTCATCTACGCCTATCTGCGGCTGCATGGCAAGCCGCACGCCGAAGCCGACGAAATGACGTGGCGCGCTATCGATCGCGTGAAGCTCACCGACGCCGCCGCGCGCAAAATCGCCGGCTACAGCAAAGGCATGCGGCAGCGCATCAAGCTGGCCCAGGCTATCTGCCACAATCCCACCGTGCTGGTGCTCGATGAGCCGCTCAACGGCCTCGATCCCTTGGTACGCGCCGAGACCATCGCGCTATTCCGTTCGCTCGCCGAAACCGGCAAGCATGTCATCATTTCCAGCCACATCCTGCATGAGGTAGACGCGATTTCCGACCAGGTGATTCTGCTCTCGAGCGGATATGTCGTGGCCGAGGGCCAGATTCACGGTGTCCGCACTGAGGTCGAGGATCATCCCATGCAGATTCTGATCCGCTGCAACCGGCCGGGCGCGCTGGCCTCGCGAATCTTCGAGCTCGATACGGTGGTGGAAGCGTGCGTGCACAACGATGGCAAGGGCCTGCTGGTGCGTACCCGCGACCCTGATCGCTTCTACCTGATGCTGAACCGCCTGGTGGTCGATGGCGTCGATCTGGAATCGGTCGCGCCTGCCGACGACGATGTGAATTCGGTCTACGAATACCTGATCGGGCCGGATGGAGGATCGATATGAACCACGATTCCTGGAGCCTCTGGCGCGCACAGGTGGCCGCCATCCTGCGCCTCGAGATCAAAAAGAATTTTCTGGCGAAGCGCGGCCTGTGGATTTATCTGCTGGCCGCGGCGCCCGTGGTGCTCATGTGGGTGCACGCAGCACTGAATCTGCGCGATCATCGCGTCTGCGATCTGGGGCATGACAGCCTCATCTTCGCTGCCATGTTTCAGTTCTTTTACTTGCGCCTCGCCATCTTCTTCGGTTGCGTGGGCGTATTTCTGAGACTCTTTCGCGGCGAGATGATGGAGAAGAGCCTCCACTATTACCTGCTCGCGCCTGTGCGCCGCGAAGTCTTACTGGTCGGAAAGTACCTCGCCGGCGTGATCACCACGTCCATCATCTTCTGCACTGGCACCGCGCTGGCGCTCATCGCGCTGCTGGTCCATGTTCCCCGCACCGCAGCCGAACAGTACCTGTTCGCGGGCGGTGGACTGGGCCACGTCCTTGCATACATCGGCACGGCTGCGCTGGCCTGCATCGGATACGGTGGCGTGTTTCTGCTCATGGGCTTTCTGTTTCGCAATCCCGTGGTTCCGGTGGTGCTGGTGTTCCTGTGGGAGGGCGCCAATCCTTTTCTGCCGGCGTTGCTCAAGCGGCTCAGTGTGATTTTCTATCTACATTCGCTGATTCCGATTTCGGTGCCGGCGCAGGGCGATTTTGCATTCCTCGCCATTCTCAGCACCCCCACGCCTGCATATCTGGCCGTTGCCGGCCTGCTGCTGATCGCCTTGGCCGGCCTTTGGCTCGCCGCTCGGCAAGTGCGTAAGCTCGAAATCAACTACGGCGTCGAATAGGCCCTCCAACTGCTGTAACCGACGGCAATGTTCCGGCGTCGATACACCTTTTCAGTGGGACTCCGTCCGCCGACAGCAGAATTCCCGAAGCGGCCCGGCTACAGCTAAACTCGTTTGTTGGCAATGATGATACGAAAATTCCAGATCCGTTTCTTGTCCTTATGCATGATCCTGCCGTTTCAAGCGGCCCTCACCTATGCTCAGGGGGCTGCGCAGCAGCAAACTCCTCCCAGCATGGCGCAACAGCAGCCCGTACCGTCTCAGCAGCCGATTCCGGCCGCACCGCCGGAGACGCCTCTCAACACCAGTGACGGCCAACTGTCGATCCAGCTTTTTTACTGGCTGACCTCGGCTCAACCTGATCTACTCGGCGGAGCAGGCAACGTTGGCCCGTATCTAGGCGATCTCAGATATCCCGGCAGGCCGAGGCCGGCGCCGGGAGCCGTGATCAGCATGCCGGTGGGCCGCAATAGCACGCTGCGGTTTTCCTATTTCCGCATCCAGGGCGACGGCAATACGTTTGCGCCTTCCAATCTCACTTTGTTCAATACCGACTTCAGTCCGGGCAATTATCTGGTCACCAGCTATAATTTGCAAAACGTCAAGATCTCCTACGACTTTCTCTCTTATCCATACCCTCCTAATCCGTCGCGGTTCCGATTGAAGACTCTGTGGGAGGTGCAATACACAACCATTCAATCCAGCATCGATGCGCCGCTGGTGCCCATTACCTACGATGCCAACGGCAACGAGATACCGACCACCGGAACCGGAACGAGATGGTTCATCTATCCGAGCTTCGGGCTGGCGATCGAGAAGGCGGTTTCGTCCCACTTTCGATTCGAAGCCAGAGCTTCAGGATTCGCCTTTCCCCACCATGACGTAATTTGGGATGCCGACGCATCGGCAGTGTACCGGAAGGGACGTTATGAGATTGCTCTGGGAGCGAGAGCATTCCATTTGAAAACATCTCCGCAAAATCCACAGTATCTTGCCGCCACCTTTCCCGGTGCGTATGTAGCCCTGCGCTACTATCCGAAATGGCCGCCAGGCAAGGGCCGGTAGGGGTGCAGCATGCCGTGCGCGGCTAGTCCCAGGTAACGCCCCGAGCGCGGAGCTCGCGCTCGATCTGGGCGCTGGATTCGAATTGCACGGCATCGATACCTTCGCGCCGGGCGGCGGCGACGTAATCGGGGATGTCGTCAGTGAAGAAGATCTCTTCAGGGGCGCAGCCGGCGCGGGCGATAGCGGCCTGATAAATGGCAGGAGAGGGCTTCATGGCGCGGACGACGTGCGAGAGAATTCTGTCATGGAAATGGCGCAGAATCGGATATGTGCGCTCCAGCATCTCGAAGTGAATGGCGTTGGTATTAGAAAGCAGCAGCAAGAGGTAGCGGCGGCTGAGAGCCTGGAGCAAACTGTCCGGGACCAGTGGGTCGGGGAGGAAGATGGAGCTCCAAATCCGGCAGAACTGATCGTAGCTGATGTCGAGATCGAGCGTGCGCGAGAGCTGGGCGACGAAGTCCTGGGGATCGACCATGCCGGTTTCGAAACGCTGCACGAGGTCGGTCGAAGCAATGCGGCGGCGGATTTCGGCGACAGAAAGGCTGGAGATCGCTTCCAGGCCCTGGTAGCCGCGCATGAAGTCGAAGGGGATAATGACTTTGCCCAGGTCGAAGATGACGGTTTTTATCATAGAGTTGTGATCACCAGATGCCGATCAGCTTCCACCAGGCGAATCCGACCGTGGACCAGATGGCGAGGTTCACCAGCGACACCACGAAGCCGATACGCCACCACTTCTGAAACGAGACGTAGCCGTGCGCGTAGAACATGGGCGAGGGCGTAGTGCCGTAGTTGGTTAGACCGGCGGCGAAGTTGGCGAAGCAGGCGAAGCTGAAAATGACCAGGCCGGCGGGGGCCTTTCTCGCGACCAAAAGCGCGGCGAACGGTGGAAACATAGCGAGCATGTGGGCCGTGATGCTGGCGAAGCCGTAGTGAGCGTAGAAATAGATCACCAGCGCGGCAGCGAGTACGACAACCCAGTTCGCTGTACCGAACATTCCGCCGACGCTGCGCGCGAACTCGCGGGTGACTCCGGCATCATTGAGTGACTTGCCGAGCTGCAGCAGCCCGCCGTACCAGATGAAGATGTCCCATGCGGCGCGATCGCTGACGACATCGTTCCAGGTGAGGACGCCGGTAAGAAGGAGCGCAGCCGATCCGAGCAGCGCCGTCACGGTGATGTCCAGATGATGGAACGCCGAAGTGATCCAGAGTGCGCACACGGAGATGAAGATGCCGCCGGCGATTTTTTGGCTGCGGGCCGCAGGTCCCATGCGCTCCAACTCGCGGGCCGCAAATGTGGCGGCTTCGGGGGTTTTGCGGATGACTGGCGGATCCAAACGGTAAACGACCCATGGGACGACCGCGAGCGAGCAGAGGCCGGGCACGATCCCGGCGGCGAACCACAAAGCCCAGGTTACCGGATAGTGAAACATGTCGGCGGCCATCTTGGCCGCCAGCGGATTGCTGGCTTGCCCGGTGAAGAACATCGCAGCCGTAATGCAGATTCCCTGGTAGACGCCGGTAACGAGAAATGAGCCAACCAGGGCGGCGCTGGGGCCGGGAAGGGAACCGTAGAGTTCAGCGACCGAACGCACAATCGGCAGTACCACACCGCCGGAGCGCGCGCCATTCGAGGGGATGACCGAAGCAAGCACCATGTCGGTGGCGGACAGAGCGTAACAAACCCCGAGCGAGGTCTGCCCCACGGTGCGAATGAACAGTAGCGCGATGCGCCGCGCCAAGCCGGTCTTGATGAGTGCATTGGAGATGGTAAATGCGGCCATAACCAGCCAGACGGTGGGATCACCGTATCCGCCGAGCGCCTGCTGGATCGTAAGTCCGCCAAAAATGGATGCGAGGATAACGGCGATCAAGACCGCGGCGCCGCCGGGAATGGGACGGAGCATAAGCGCACCGATGGCCGCGACGAAGATGCCAAGCAGACGCCATCCTGCGGGCGCGACCGATGCCGGCCGGGGCAGAAGAAATTGGATCGCCAGGTACAACGCGACCAGAACCAGGGCGCTCAAGATGCGGTGACGGGTGTCTGGCGAATCCGGTGCTGGCGTCGTGCTAGAGTCGCGGTCGGAGGATATCGTCGTCGAGTCCAAATAAGCCATCTTCGCATGTATTGCCGCATTCCCCACATGGGATATCGGGACCAATGCAGAAATTCGTGAGCTGTGCTGGAATTGTGGCGGCAGGAGTGAAACGTGATGCGAACGGCCATAATCATTTTGGCGACGGCGATGGCGTGCAGTGCCGAGCCGCGCTACATCGGGACAGCCAGCAGTGCAGGGAGCTTCTGGGTGGACAGCGCGGGTGTTTCCAACCACGCGACCATATTCGAGAACAGCGTAGTAGAGACTGAGAGCGCGGCTGTGAAGTTGCAGATCGGGGGCGGGGTGCGGATTCTGCTCGATGCGCATTCGCGCGCGCAGGTGGAAGCGGACCGGCTGATGCTGGAAAGAGGCCGTGCACAAATGCAGGGTGGCATAGATTACAGAATCGAAGCGCGGGGCATGCGCATTTCCCCGGGCAAGTCGCAATCACGGGCGATTGTGTCGATCGGTGTGTCGGGTGCAGTTGAAGTTGCCGCGTTGGGCGGGGTTGTGCGTGTGGCGAATGCCGAAGGCGTGATGGTGGCGAACGTCGCAGCGGGCCGGGCAGTGGAACTTCGGCTAGGGGAAACGACCGAAGCGGCTGTGCTCACAGGTTGTATCGTGAGGGCCGGTGGCGGGTACACGCTGCGCGATGAAGCCTCCGCCGTCACGGTAGAGTTGCGCGGGACAGATGTCGCCTACCTGGTAGGGAAGCGAGTGCACGTTTCGGGAGAGATTGCGCCTGCACAGCGCGCCTTGGCGCCGGCCGATGAAGTGGTCCGGGCGAAGGCGATCCAAATTCTGGGTTCCTCGTGTAGTGAGGCGGCAGGCACCGCCGCGATGACGGAATCGCGCGCGAGAATGGCGCCGCAGCCGGACAGTACGGGCACGGGCGCAAGTAATGATGCGAGTGACGCCGGGCCGGCGGGTGACACGAGCGCAGGGAGTACGGCGGGCTCAACGGGGACGGCAGGCACAGCCGGAACCGCAGGTGCGGCGGGATCTGCATCGGCGGGCATCGGGGTTTCAACGGCGGTGATTGCAGGGGTCGCAGTTGCGGCAGCGGCGGGGACGGTGGCGGCGGTGGTCGCGACACAACATCACAAAGCGCCCATCAGCCCGGGGCGGTAACTTCCTAAGTCATCCCCAACAGCGCATTTACCAGCACGGCGGCCATACCGATGGGGATCATGTATTTCCAGCCGATATTCATGAGCTGATCGTAGCGGAAGCGCGGGAAGGTGCCGCGGAACCAGACCAGCAGATAAATGATCACGGCGACCTTCAGCAGAAACCAGAACAAGCCGATCACGGCGTGATTCACCTGTGGCACCAGGAACACGAGGCCCGAGAGGATGAGCAGGAGCGCGACTAGTATGAGCACTTTCTGCTGAAGCGGATCGGGCAGGCGCTTGACGAGCAGGAAGCTGCCGGCCCCGGAGCCGAAGAACAAGAGGAACGGCAGGACGTAGTTAATGGGATCGAGCCATGCCACGCTGGGAAAGGGCCTGAGCCAGCCGCCCCAGAACAAGGTGACGGCGACGCTTGAAGCGACGAACATGTTGGCGTATTCAGCCAGGAAATAGAGCGCCCAGCGAAAGCCGCTGTATTCGGTGTGAAAGCCGGCCACCAGTTCTGATTCGGCTTCGGGAAGATCAAATGGAGCGCGATTGGTTTCGGCGGTAGCGGAAATCAGGTAGACGACGAATGGCACCAGCATGAAGCCATAGTTGGAAAAAGCGAACCAGACGCCGTGGGAAAGCTGGGCCTTTATGATCCCTTGCATGCTGAGGGTTCCGGCAACCATCAGGCCAGAAAGTAAGGCGAACGAAAGCGCCACTTCGTAGCTGACCAATTGCGCCGCACTGCGCAACGCGCCGAGCAGCGGATAGTGGCTGTTCGAAGCCCACCCGCCCAAGATGATTCCCAGAATTCCGACTGCCGACATAGCCATAATGACCAGGATGCCGACGTTGACATCGGCCACGTACAACAACTGGCTGAATGGCAGCACGGCGAACGAGGTGAGGGCAGTGAAGGTGGAGATGACGGGCGCCATCCAAAAGATCCACTGGTCGGCATCGGTGGGGATGATGTCTTCCTTGAGCATCAGCTTCAAAGCGTCGGCGATGGGTTGGAGCAGACCGTGCGGACCAACGCGCATGGGGCCGAGGCGGACCTGAAAATCGGCCAGCACCTTGCGCTCGACCAGCGTCAGATAGCCCGCCACCAGCGGGAACACCGCGATGATGACGATCGTGACCGCCAGCGGGATGAAGAGCGGACTTTGAAGGATGGTCTGCATGCTATCTCAGGAATGAATTCTGGGCCAAGCGCAGCACCGGCTCGGGATAGACGCCAACCGCCAGTGTCAGCACGCCGGTGATGCCGAGCGCCACGCGCAATCCGAAGCTGGTAGCCAGGGGCGCTTTCTCGGTCAGTTCACCGACAAACATGGTTTTCACGATGCGGAAGTAATAGTAAATGGCCACGGCTACATAAAGAGTTGCGATCACCGCGAGGAGGTAGTGGTGCGTTTCAATGAGCGACAGGAAGATGTAGTACTTGCCGAGGAAGCCGGCGGTAGGCGGAATTCCGGCGAGCGAGAGCAGAAAGATGAGCATCAAGACGGCGTAGCCAGGGCTTCTGTACATCAGTCCGGCCATGTCGTCGACATCATCGCCAATGATATTTTTCCGCCGCAACGCGATTACCACGAGGAATGCGCCAAGATTCATGAAGGCGTAGACCATGACGTAAACCGCGATGCCCTGGATGCCGGTGTCATTACCAGCGATCAGGCCGAGCAGCATGTAGCCGGCATGGGAGATCGAGCTATAGGCCAGCAGGCGTTTGATGTTCGTTTGGCTGATGGCGGCGAGGTTGCCGATGGTCATGGTTAAAATCGCGACGGCAGCCAGCAGGGGCTCCCAGGCGTCACGGGCAGGTGCAAGCGGACCAAGGAAGATACGCAACAAAAATGCGAATGATGCGGCTTTCGAAGCCACCGAGAGATAAGCCGTGATGGTGGTGGGTGCGCCTTCGTAAGCGTCGGGTGCCCACATATGGAACGGGGCCGCGGAAATCTTGAACAACAGGCCGACGGCGGTGGTAGTCATGGCCAAAAAGACGAGAGGATCCCAGGCCGGGCGGGCAGCGATGGCGGCGGCGACATCGGTGAGGCGTGTCGAACCGGCGAGGCCGTACATGATGGAGAAGCCATAGACGAGAAAGCCGCTGGAAAACGCACCGAGCAGCAGATATTTGATGGCGGCTTCGTTGGAGCGCTTGTCGCCGCGCAAGAAACCGACCATCACATAGAAGCACAGAGCCATGAGCTCGAGGCCGATGAAGAGCGTGACAAGATCGGTGCCGGCCGCGAGAAAGAACATGCCGCACTGCGCGAACAGTAGGAGGGCGTAGTATTCGCCGTGATGCTCGCCCTCGATCTCGAGATAGTTATAGGACACGAGCGCCACGATGAGGGTGGCCAGCTCGAAGACCCAGTTGAAATACAGGGCGAATCGGTCGATGGTGAGTGCACCGCTGAAGGCGATGATGGAGCTGTCGCCGCTGGTCGCAAGAAAGGCTTGCTGCCGGTACAATCCGACACCAGCGAAAATCAATCCTGCAACGACGACGAGGGCAAAGTAACGCTTCTGCTTCGAGTTTGCAAACAAAAAATCAAAAACCAGAATCCAGCAGCCAAATAGCGCCAGGGTGAGGGCGGGAGTGAGGGCGAAAGCTTCGTTCGTGGAGTAGTATTGGCTCATTGCGCTGCTCCCGCCTCGACGGCTCGAGGCTTTGCTGACGCGACCCGCTGCGCGCCTCCCTGATAATAATCGGGACGCACGCGCTCCACGATTTGTTGGACTGGTTTATCGAGCAGATCAAAATAAGGCTTGGGGTAGATGCCGATCCAGAAGCCCCAGGCGATCAACGGCACGAAGACGACCAGCTCCCGGAGGCTGAGATCAGGAAGATGCAAATTGCGGCCATTGGTGACCTGACCGAGCATGGTGCGCTGGTAGAGCCACAGTAGGTACGCGGCGCCGAGGATCACCCCCATCACACTGAACGCCGCCCAGGCATGGCTGGCTTCAAACGCGCCTTGGAGAATAGCGAACTCGCCGACGAATCCGTTCAACAGGGGAAGCCCAGCGGAGCTAAGCATGGCGATGGCGAAAACGGTGGCGAACTTCGGCATTACGTGTGCGAGGCCACCGTATTCAGCGATCTCTCGCGTGTGTCGGCGCTCGTAGATCACGCCGATGATCAAGAAGAGCATGCCGGTCGAGATGCCGTGGTTGACCTGCTGGAGCACACTGCCGGCCAGACCGTTGGGATTCAGGGCAAAAATTCCGAGCGTGCAGAATCCAAGGTGACTGACTGAAGAGTAAGCCACCAGCTTTTTCCAATCCTGCTGCATCAGGCTCACCAGAGCGCCGTAAATGATGCCGATGATGGAGAGTACGGCGAGCACCTGCACGATGGTCTGATCCACCGAGGCCTTCGGCAGCAAGGGGAGTGAAAATCGGATGAAACCGTAAGTTCCCATTTTCAACAGCACGCTGGCCAGGATCACGGAGCCCGCGGTAGGAGCTTCGACGTGCGCATCCGGCAGCCAAGTGTGGAAGGGGAACATCGGAACTTTGATGGCGAAGCCGATGAAGAAGGACCAAAAGACCCACTGTTGCAGGCCGAGCGGGAGATCGAGCTTCATGAGCTCGGCGATCTCGAATGTGTAGGCGCCGAACTGCTGATGATATTGGAAATACAGTGTCAAGATGCCGAGAAGCATCAGGACTGAACCGGCTAGGGTGTAGAGGAAGAATTTGATCGCGGCATAGAGTTTTCGCGGGCCGCCCCACACACCGATGATGAAATACATCGGCACGAGCACCAGCTCCCAAAATACGTAGAACAGAAAGAAATCCAGCGAGACGAAGACGCCGATCATTCCCGTTTGCAACAGCAGGAACATGGCGTAGTACTCTTTGACGCGTTCGTCGATGGCGTTCCAGGAACAGAGGATGGCCAGGAACCCGACGAGGGTGGTCAGCATGATCAGCAGCAGGCTGATGCCATCGATACCAATGTGAAAGTGCGCGCCGATGGAGGGAATCCAGTCCGTGCTTTCCTGAAACTGGAATCCGGAGATACCTTTATCGAATCGCGAGACCAGCGGGAGCGAGATCAGAAATCCCACGAATCCCACCAGGTTGGCCCAGACTTTGATCAGATCTTTCTGCTTTCCGGGAATCAGCAGCAGGATGAGGAAGCCGGCGAGCGGTGTGAAGAGGACGATGCTGAGTAAGTGCTGATCCATAGTTAACGCGCCAGGTAGTAACCGAAGAATGCCAGAGCGCCCACAACCACGAAGAGGGCATAGGCCTGGACGCGCCCGGTCTGGACGATGCGCACCGGGTACGACGACACCTTGACGAGCAGTGAGGTCAGGCGTACAGTGCCATCGACGATCCAGGTGTCCCACCAGATGGAGAACGACGAAGAAAAGCGCGTAAACCATCCGGCGCCATTGACGCCGCCATCGATCACGTTGCGATCAAACGCTCCCAGTAGCGTGCCGCCGCCTTTGGCGAAGCCATTCACGAAGAGGAAATCGTAAATTTCGTCGACGTACCACTTGTTTGACAGAGTGCGATGAATGGGTCCGCACCGGGCTTCAATGGCGCCGGGAATCTCAGGGCGTATGTGATAACAATAGCGGGCGATGCCGATGCCGATGAGCGCCAGGGCGATCGAGACGCCCATGAGAATTCCCTCGGTTGAGGCGTCGTGCGCGCCTTCTTTAACAGCTTCTACAGCGGCAGAGGCAAAGGATGGCTCCAGCCACTGCTCGAATCCGCGGAACCAACCGGACATGCCCCAAAGTCTCGGCGTCCCGATCCAGCCGGCCAGGACGCTGCCTATTGCCAAGAGCGTGAGCGGGACGGTCATGGACGCGGGCGATTCGTGGATGTGGGCTTCGATTTCAGGCGCCACGCGAGACCTGCCGTAGAACGTCATGTGCATCAGCCGCCACATATAGAACGCCGTCAGTCCAGCGGTCAGCAGGCCAACCACGTAGAGTGCGTTCGAGCCTTGCTGTGAACTGTAGGCCTGCCAGAGGATTTCGTCCTTCGAGAAGAAGCCTGCGAAGCCGGGAATGCCGGCAATGGCGAGCGCCGCGACGAACATGGTCCAGTGCGTGATTGGGATCTTGTCTTTCAGTCCGCCCATACGGCGCATGTCCTGCTCCCCGCTGACGGCGTGGATGACGGACCCGGATCCGAGGAAGAGCAGAGCCTTGAAGAAAGCGTGGGTGAACAGATGGAAGATGGCTACCCAATATGCGCCGACACCAAGCGCCAGGAACATGTAGCCGAGCTGGCTCACTGTCGAGTAAGCGAGCACGCGCTTGATGTCGTTCTGTACGAGAGCAATCGTTGCCGCGAGAATGGCTGTGAACGCGCCGACCGAAGCTACGATGGTGGAGGTATGCGGCGTTAACTGGTAAAGTGCTGCCGACCGCGCCACCATGTACACGCCAGCCGTCACCATAGTGGCCGCGTGGATGAGTGCGGATACGGGCGTGGGACCTTCCATGGCGTCCGGCAACCAGACGTATAGAGGAATCTGCGCTGATTTTCCGGTTGCGCCGATGAACAAAAGCAGGGCCATTGTGCTCAACACGCCGAACCCGGCCGTCTCGGCCCGAAAATTACCGCTTCCCAGGATCTGTCTTACATCAACGAACTTGACCGTCCCGAGCACGCTGAACATCAACAGCATGCCGAGGATGAATCCAGCGTCACCCACTCGATTTACGACAAATGCTTTCTTTCCTGCGTCGCCCGCTGACTTCTTATGAAAGTAGAAGCCGATCAGCAGGTAACTGCATAGGCCCACGCCTTCCCAGCCAACGAACATCAACGCGTAGTTGTTGGCCAGCACCAGCATGAGCATGAAAAAAACGAACAGGTTTAGATAGCCGAAGAAACGGTAGTAGCCGTTGTCGTGAGCCATGTAGCCGGTGGAGTAGACGTGAATTAAGAATCCAATACCGGTGACCACCAGAATCATGACGGAGCTGAGGGGGTCGAGCAGAAAGCCCCAATCGGCGGAAAACGTCGCCAGGCGTCCGCCGGCCATGTGGAACGGCAGCCCGGCGAGCCAGGTGAACTGGATCACCTCGTGCGATCGTTCGGGAACATTCGCGAGTTGCAGGACGGCGCCAGCCGACCAGATCAAGGACAGCAACACCATGCCCGGGCAGAGAAGGCTCACGACGGTCTTGAGGCCGCCGCCGTGATGATCGTGCCCGGTGACATGTTCGTGCGCGTGTTCGTGGGTATGGCCGTGGTGGTGATGCGCGGCTTCATGACCATCGTGAGTGAGTTCGACGCCGGGAGCCACGGCTACGTCGGATGCCGGCTGCGGATCGAGTTTACTGCCGAACAGCAGCATAACAACCGCGCCGAATAGCGGAAAAAGTGGAATCAGCCAGATCTGGTCGAGAAAATTCATGCCGTCACCACTTCAGTAAGTCCACCTCGTCTGCCAGCACGGTTTCTTTGTTGCGGAAAAGGGCAATCAGAATGCCCAGCCCGACGGCTGCTTCAGCCACGGCGTCTGTAATGACGAAAATGGCGAAGATCTGGCCGTTCACGTTGTGCAAATTGTGCGAGAAGGCGATGAGGTTGATGTTCACTGCGTTGAGGATCAGCTCGATGGACATGAGCACGATGACGATGTTGCGCCGGGTGAGCACACCGATTGTGCCAATGAGCAGCAGTGCGGCGCTTAACGCAATGTAGTGAGTGGTGGTGATGGGGCCCATGTTCAGATCCTTTTTTTCGCCATCACGACCGATCCGACCACGGCTACCAACAGCAGCACGGAGGCGATCTCAAACGGCAACAGATACTGGCGGAACAGCACGTCAGCGATCTGCTCGGTATTGCCGCCTGCATTCGCCACGGCGGCAACCGGCGGCCGGGCCATGCTGAACGCGCTCGCGCCCTTGCGCACGAAGTAAGCGATCTCGACTCCCACCGCCGTGACGCAGAGCAGTGCGATCCACCATTGGCGGTTGAACCGCCGCTGTTTGGCGGCCTGGTCCAGATTCACCAGCATAATTACAAACAGAAAAAGCACCATGATGCCGCCCACGTACAGAACAATCTGGACGGCAAACAGAAATTCGGCCTGTTGCAGCAGATACAAGCCGGCCACGCCAATCAGGGAAACGATGAGGCTGATGGCGCTATGGACGGCGTTGCGACGCGTGACCGTTAAGATCGCACCTCCCAGCACCAGTGTGGCGAACAAGTAGAAGAACAGCGCGTCCATCATTGGCAGCCCGCTCTCCAGGTCAACATTTGTATGGGGTGGGCTTCGGGCCTTCCTCGAGCATCTGCCGGTCCCAGATCCAGCCTTCCCGCGTGTAGCTGGCCAGTTCGAAGTCCTGCGTCAGCTCGAGCGCATCTACCGGGCAGGCGTCTTCGCACAGGCCGCAGAACATGCACCGCGACAGGTCGTAAGTAAAGGTGGTGAGCTCTTTGCGCCGTGTCTGCTCGTTGCGTTCGCTGCCCACCACGATCAGATTTTCCGGGCAAGCCAGCGCGCAAAGGTTGCAGGCGATGCACAGAGTCTCGCCATTGTCCGGGTTGATGTTCAGGCGCGGCGCACCACGATAGCGCTCGGCTACTTTGGGGCGCTCGGCGGGATACTGCTCGGTGTAAATGTTCTTGGGATTCTGATTGCGAAATGTTACCCAGAGGCCCTGAAACAGGTCGACCAGGAAAATTGTCCTAAAAAATTTTCCCATAGGTTCTATCGATCCACTTCCCCTAACACAATATCTAATGTTCCAATAATCGCGACCACGTCCGCCACTAATCCCCCCCGCACCATGCGATCGAGCGCCTGGAGATTCACGAACGAGGGCGGGCGGACGCGCATTCGATAAGGCTGCGTGGAATTGTCACTCACGACGAAGTATCCCAGTTCGCCCTTCGGTGCTTCGATGGACACGTACACTTCGCCCGTGGCCGGCTTGATTACCTTCGGAGTTTTGCCGATAGGACCTGCGGGAATTCTGTCCACTGCCTGCCGGATGATGCGGACCGATTGCCGCATCTCCTGCATCCGCACGATATAACGGTCGTAGGTATCGCCGTTTTCGCCAGTGGGGACGTCAAAATCGTACTGCTCGTAACCGGAATAAGGCTGAGCTTTGCGCAAATCCCATTTCACGCCTGCAGCGCGCAGCACCGGGCCGGTGACGCCGAATTCCTTGCACTCATCGCCGGTTAGAATGCCCACGCCTTTGAGCCGTGCCACCCAGATACGGTTGTTGGTAAGGAGTTCCTCGTACTCATCCACCTTCGGCAGGAACATGTCGCAGAAAGCTTTCACCTGCTGTTCGAAGCCGTCGTACAGCTCGTATTGCAGGCCGCCGACGCGGAAAGCGTGCGTGGTAAGCCGGGCACCGCAGTAGTTCTCGAAAATCTTGAGCACTTCCTCGCGCTCGCGGAAGCAGTAGAAGACCGGGGTAATGGCACCGATGTCGAGTGCATGCGTGCCCAGCCAAAGAAGGTGGCTCGCGATGCGGTTCAGCTCCGTTAGGATCACCCTCGTGACCTGGGCACGGGGCGGCGCCTCAATGTTGAGTAGTTTCTCTACGGCAAGGCAATAGCCGAGGCCGTTTGAGACCGCGGCGACGTAGTCCATGCGGTCCACGTAGGGCGCGAACTGCTGGTAGGTGCGATTCTCGCCGATCTTCTCCACGCCGCGGTGCAGATAACCGATCACGCACTCCGTGCCGATGACCTTTTCACCATCGAGCTTCAGGATGACGCGCAGCACTCCGTGCGTTGAGGGGTGCTGCGGCCCCATGTTGAGGACCAATTCCGTGGAGTCGAGAAAAGTGGTTTCCGGCATCGATGGTTATTGGCCGCTTTCGATCCCCAGGTTCTCCCGGACCCAACGGTTGTCCTGCTGGATAATAGACATCTCTTTGCGCAACGGGAACCCTTGCCATTCCTCCGGCAGCAGGATACGCCGCATGTCGGGGTGCCCTGCGAACTGGATGCCGAACATGTCGAACACTTCGCGCTCCAACCAGTTGGCGCCAGTATGCACGGGCACAGCGCTCCGAGGCTGCGCGGCGTCAGTAATCATGGTCTTGATACGAACACGCTCGTTTCGCCGAAAGCTGTAGAGAATGTACACGAGGTCGAAGCGCTCGGCGCGGTTCGGATAATCGACCGCGGTGATGTCGACCAGATAATCGAAGTCGGCTTCAAGCTTCAAGAACTCGAGAACGGGGATAACCGCTTCTGGTTGGACGACCGCGAAGTTCTGACCAAGATAGCTCGAACAGGCCGTGAGCTGATCGCCAAAGCGCTCCTTGAGTTGGTTTGGAAGCTCGCCTTCCCAAGCTGTGGCCGCCATGGGCGGCGGCGGTTTCGGGGCCGCGTGTGCCGGAGGCTTGGCAGCAGCCGGCTTCGGAGCGTCCTTTTGTTTAGGAGGTTCGGAAACCCCGCCCGAAGCGGGTGGCGGCGCGGAGCCCTCGGCGTTTTGCTCGTCTGCCATCCGGTGTTCCGTGTGAAGATCCCTACGATTAGCACAGCGTCCTTGGCGAGTCAAATAGGACGCGCATACACCCGCTTGGCGCCCACCGGAGTATCCCGGAAAGGCGGTATTGCAAATCCGTTCCAGGGGTGTACAATAATCGGTCGATACAAAAAACGATACGAGGCTGCCGGGGAGGTGGGGACTGAACCGGTTGGGCGGGAGAGCAGAATACGGGCTTTCGCAACGTCTGTTTATAAGTGCAGTACGATTTACTACATCAGGCTTTCCATAACCTACATAACGAAGCCTGCTGCTTTTGCCACTCATCCACCCTGTTTCTCTGGAGCCGCGGTGTCCACTTATTCCAGAAGGGGACCGGGCACATCCCGGTTTAGGGCACGACATGGCTACCCTCGAAACGCCTCCGGGCGCGCATGCGCCGGAAACCAAACCCAATCCTAAACCCAGCTTAGCTGATGCACTCAAAAAGATTTTCACCAGCGACGATCCCGACCCTGAGCGCATAATCGCGCGCCGCCGGCGCTTCGTCATGGCGGGCATTCTAGGTTTCCTGGGCGTAAATTTCCTGATGTTCCTCCGGTTCTTTTTTCCGCGGGCGCTTTACGAGCCAAAGACCAGATTTCTGATCGGCTATCCCTCCGATTTCGGTTACGGAGTCGATACCAAGTTCCAGAACACGCACCGCATCTGGGTGGTGCGCAACACGGAGGGCATCTTTGTGATTTCTGCGGTCTGCACGCACCTCGGCTGCACGCCTGACTGGAAGCCGGCCGAGAACAAGTTCAAATGCCCGTGTCACGGCTCGGGTTACGATCCCGAGGGCATCAACTTCGAAGGGCCGGCGCCGCGCCCCATGGACCGTGCGCACGTGGAACTGACCCCCGAAGGGCAGATTGAAGTGGATCTCAGCCACCTCTACCGGTGGCCCAAAGGAGAGCGCGATGAATTCAACGACCCCGGCGCGATCCTCCACGTTTAACAATCCGGAGACAAACCATGGCTGAAGGAAATGGAAGCAAGGGAACGGGCGGCAACGGAGCCGGCGGTTCTGGCCAGAACGGCGGCAAGAAGAGCCCGGTCAGCGTGCTGGTGGAAGGCGCCAAAGCAGTCGGAGCGCAGGCCGCTGAAGAGATCAAGGCACTCCAACAGCCCGAGAAGACCGATGTGTGGAAGTCCGTGCTGCGGGTCAAGCACGATGAGACCCCGCGCAGCCGTGCACTGGGTGTTCTCAGCAACGTCTTTCTGCACCTGCATCCGGCGAAGATCAACCGCGATGCTGTAGCCTACAGCTACACCTGGGGCATGGGCGGTATGACGTTCTACGTTTACATCACGCTGGTGTTCACGGGAACGCTGTTAATGTTCTACTACCACCCTTCGAAGGTCGTGGCCTTCCGCGACATTTTGTACCTGGAGCATGACGTGCCTTTCGGCAAGCTGCTGCGCAACATGCACCGCTGGGGCGCGCACCTGATGGTCATCATGGTGGAGCTGCACATGTTCCGCGTGTTCCTGACGGGATCGTACAAAAAGCCGCGGCAGTTCAACTGGGTGGTGGGCGTGATTCTCCTGGTGCTGACTTTGCTGCTGAGCTTCACCGGGTATCTGCTGCCTGACGATCAGCTCGGCTTCTGGGCCGTCACCGTGGGAACCAACATGGCGCGCGCCACCCCGCTTTTAGGCCACGACGGGCCGTTCGGACATCAGTTCGGCATGACCCCCTTTAACGATGTCCGATTTGGATTGCTGGGAGGCTCCATCGTCGATTCGAACGCGCTGCTGCGCGCTTACATCTGGCACTGCGTGGCCATCCCCATCATTGCCTCGGCCTTCATGGTGGTGCACTTCTGGCGCGTGCGGAAGGACGGCGGCATCTCCGGACCTGCGCCCGTGCAGCTCGAGAGCGAGATCAAAGAGCCGCGAAAACTCTAGGGAGAAAGCGCAATGGATTTCCATCAACTCTGGAGCATCTTCAGCACACCGGACAATGTCCCCATCGTGCTGCTCATGATCGTGGTGCCGTTTTACACCTGGTACGGCCTGCGGCAGGCCTTTGCCAACGACAAGTTGATCGGGGAACTCGAGGCAAATCCCGCCCTGGCCAAGACGCACCATCGCAAGACACAACCCTGGAAACCGGGCTGGGTCAAGGAAGTGCACGTTTGGCCGTATCTGCTGCGTATCGAGTTTCTGGCAGCCATCATTGTGACCCTCATTCTGATGGTGTGGTCGATCACGCTGAATGCGCCGCTCGAAGAGCCCTCCAACCCAACCCTGACTATGAATCCCGCCAAGGCGCCCTGGTACTTCCTCGGGTTGCAGGAGATGCTGGTGTACTTCGATCCCTGGATCGCCGGCGTGATGATGCCAAGCCTCATCATTGTCGGCCTGATGGTGATCCCCTATATCGACGAGAACCCGCTCGGCAACGGCTATTACACCTACAAGCAGCGCAAATTCGCCATCTGGACTTTTATTTTCGGTTTCATCATTTTGTGGGTCACCATGATTGTTATCGGCACGCTGATCCGCGGCCCCGGCTGGATGTGGTTCTGGCCCGGCACTACCTGGGACCACAATCGCCTGGAGTTCACGGTGAACCGCGATCTGCCGGATGTTTTCGGAATCAAGGGCCGGATCGCGAAAATTATTTTTGGTGCGATTGTAGTGGGCATTTACGGCGTGGTGGCGGCTATCGGCATTCACAAGCTGATGAACGTGACGTCGTTCGCCAAGAAGATTTACAAGCGCATGAGCCTGCTTCAGGTGGCCACCATGCAGTTGTTCCTGATCTGCATGCTGGCGCTGCCCATCAAGATGATCGCGCGCCTGCTATTCCGCATCAAGTACGTTTGGGTGACGCCCTGGTTTAACGTATGAGCGACCAACCGCGACAGGACCAAGATCAAGACCCGGTGGTCAATTCTTCGCTGAGCCGCGCCCTCTTTATTTGGTCGGCTTTGGCGTTGCTCTCGCTCGGCTGGGGGCTCTACGACGAGATCTACGGCATCCGGCCTTGGAAAACCTATGAGAGCCGGTTCGTTACGCTGTATACGCATTATCTGCGGAGCGTCCGGCCCCATGAAACAGCCTTCGAGAAGCAAATCAAGGCCGAGCCCGACTACCAGAAACTCGACCACGAGGCGGAGGCCGCGCGCCTGGCGGTTGCCGATAAGGTCAAAGCGATTGACTTCGAAGTGACCCAGGTGCTGGTGCCCCAGACCCTGGCGCTCAACGATCCGTTCCAGGAAGTGCGCAGCCACATCGGCTCATTGACCTATCAGATTGAAACTACCGATAGTGAGAGCTCGAAGGAATCGAAGCGGCGCGAGATCGCCGAGATTCAGAAGGAGGTGCGCCAGGTAAAGCTGCCGCTGCCAGACGGCTCGACGAAAACCGTATCCTACACGTTCGGGCAGATGGACCACGACCTCACCGCCTGGAAAGCGAGAAAGGCGGAGATACTACAGCAACGGGTGGAACTGCTTAAGCCTTACACCGAACTGGCCGCCGAGCGCGACCAGTATCTCTCCGACCGCATCGCCGACGTGAGCTCCGCCACTTTGACCGGCCTCGTGAACAAGATGCAGGACTTCGACATCCGGATCATCCAGATTCATATCAAGGACATTGACTTGGTTGATCGCTGCGAATCCTGCCATCTCGGGACCCGCGAGCCCGTCACGCTGACCAAGGCGGCCATGGGAGGCGAGGAGGTTTACGTCAGCCATCCCGAAAAGGAACTCTTGAAGATTCACGATCCCGAGAAATTCGGCTGCACGCCTTGCCACGGTGGCAACGGCGTGGCGGTGGATTCGATCGAGAAAGCGCACGGATTGAACGAACACTGGCTGTGGCCGCTCTATACGCGCGCCAACTTTGACGCCGGTTGCCAGCAGTGCCACGTGAAGGAAATCGTCACCGAGATGGCGGATACGCTGAATGCGGGGCGCGAAACCTTCCGCCGGCGCGGCTGCATGGGCTGCCATCGGTACGAGGGTTTCGACCGCGAACCCGACGAGATGACCGCGGTCACGCAACAGATCCGCCAGCTCGAGCAGCAAAAGGCCGAATGGACGCGTGAGATCGGCTTCACCACCGACAAAGCCGATAAGACGCGCAGCAACGAGGAAGCCGAGCGGCTCTATCAGCACGCCAACGATTTGAAAGTTCGCATTACCGGACTGGATGCCCAGATCGAGCAGGCTGATATGCGCTCAAGCGACCTGATTAAAGAAGTGAAGAAGGTCGGACCCAGCCTCAAAGAAGTCCGCATGAAGATGCACAAGGAGTGGATTCCGGTCTGGCTGGAGGATCCACACAAGTGGCGGCCCGGAACAAAAATGCCCACGTTCCGTCTGGATCAGGAGGAGATCCATGCCATCGCCGCATTCATCTGGCAGTCGGGCGCAACGGGCAACTTGCCGTCGCAGCCACCAGGCGACCCCGTGAAAGGGAAAGAAGCTTTTGAGACCCGCGGCTGTATGGCCTGCCATTCGATGGGAGAAGGTAGCGGCCGCCAGGGTGGGGACTTTGCCGCCAACCTGAGCCGCGTGGGCGAGAAGGACAACTATGACTATCTCGTGCGGTGGATTCACAATCCACGAGAGCGCACGCTGCCCTACTGCCCGTTCGAGAAGCGAGACCTGACGGAGGAAGACTATAAGAGGAAGGGCCTGCCGTTCGTCTTCGACATGGATCACGACAAGTGCCCCAATGACGGCCACCAACTGCAGGTCGAGCAGATGACTCCCATGCCCAGTTTGCGCCTCAGCATCGAGGAAGCACGCGATATCGCCAGCTACCTGATGACGCGCAAGCATGAAGGAGCAACCTATGCTGCCGCCGGCTACCTGGATGATCCGAAACTCAAGGCGCGTGGCCTGTTTCTGGTTCGCTATTACGGCTGCGCCGCTTGCCACGAGATTGCGGGCCTGGAGGAAGAGCAACGCATCGGCACCGAGCTGACCAAAGAGGGTTCCAAGCCGATCGAGCGCTTGGATTTCGCCCTGCTCGGGCACGAAGCCGAACGCGAGGGCTGGTATACGCATAAGGGCTTCTTCGAGCACAAGCTTGAAAATCCGGCCGTGTATGACCAGGGCAAGGAGAAGCCGAACAAGCTCGACCGGCTGAAGATGCCGAACTTCAACCTCTCGAAGCCGGAGATCGATCAGGTCACGACTTTCCTGCTCGGTTCGGTGGATTCCGCATTGCCCGAGCGTTACCAGTTCAACCCTACCGATCAGCGCCAGGACATCATTGAAGGCTGGTGGGTGATTCGCAAATACAACTGCATGGGCTGCCACCAGGTGCATGTCGGTCAGACCACGGTTTTCATGACATTGCCCCGTTATCAGGATCCCGACTGGAAGGATCAGAAGCCGCCTAGCCTCATTGGCGAGGGTGCACGCGTCAATCCGCAGTGGCTGATGCGCTTCCTGTCCAATCCGTCGTTGAACGATACCGATACAAACCGCGACGGCGTGCGACAATATCTCAAAGCCCGCATGCCAACTTTCTACTTCTCCAGCGGAGAGATCCAGAAATTGGTGCGCTTCTTTGCAGCCATGTCGTACCAGGCGTCGCCTTACATCGCACCCAAAATGGAAGTGGTGACCGACCAGGAGCGCACCATGGCGCGACAGTTGTTCTCGAGCGAAGGCGCGCCGTGCCTGAAATGTCACATGACCGGCGATGCGAAGCATGATGCACACGCCACCGCCCCCAACTTCTTGATAGCCCGGGAAAGACTCAAGGCCGGCTGGACCGAGCGCTGGATTGTGCATCCCGAAATGATGCAGCCCGGCACGGCGATGCCGTCGGGCCTGTTCCGCCGGGATGGAGACCGCTGGATCTTTGCCGGGCCGACGCCCGCCAGTTTCCAGCATTACACCGGCGATCACGCCGATCTGCTGGTGCGTTACATGTTCCAGTTCACTCCGGACGAGCTGAATCGCCTGCGTGTCAGTGCTGGCTCGGGAGCCGGACGTTGATGATGTCTTTTAGAAGAGGAGAAGCTACCTGAAATGAACAGCATTTTTGTGAGTGTCCTGGCTGCGTCCGCGCTGTTTGTGGCCGGCTGCGGCGGAAGCAAGGCACCCGAGACCGCGAAAGAGGAGTCCGCCGCACCCGCGGCTACCGCTCCGCCCATCGACGAGGCCAATGCCGCGACCATCACCGGGAAAGTTGCATTCACCGGCGACAAGCCTACGATGCGGGCGATTGATATGTCGGCCAATCCCATTTGCGCACGTGCGCATGCGGGTTCGCCGCAGCATTCCGAGGAAGTGGTGGTCAACGGCAACGGCACCTTGAAGAATGTTTTTGTCTGGATTAAGACCGGTGTGCCCGATCGCCAATGGCCCGTTCCCAGCACACCCGTGGAAATTGCGCAGAAGGGCTGCACCTACGGGCCGCACGTGATCGGTGTGATGGCGGGCCAGGATATCAAGATCGTCAATGATGATCCGACCAACCACAACATTCACCCCATGCCCAAGGTCAATCAGGAGTGGAATGAATCGCAGCCGCCCAACGGCGATCCCAAGCTGAAGAAGTTCGCCCGCGAGGAAGTCATGATTCCGGTGAAGTGCAATGTGCACCCCTGGATGCGCGCCTATATCGGCGTTGTCAACCATCCCTTCTTCGCGATCACCGGCGACGACGGCACGTTCACGATCAAAGGTCTGCCGCCGGGCAAGTACACCATCGAAGCCTGGCATGAGAAGTACGGCACGCAAGACGTCGACATCACCGTGGGTGCCAAGGAAAGCAAGACGCAGGACTTCGATTCCGCTCAGATGAAGACGAGCTAAGCATGAACCAGGTTTTGCTGCACCGTTACGCGGTGCTGTGGTCGTTTTGCACGCTGTTTCTGGTTGTAGCGGGAGGTCTCGTCACCAGTAACGACGCGGGCCTCTCCGTTCCCGATTGGCCGCTCTCCTACGGCAAACTCATGCCGCCCATGGAAGGGAACATCTTCTACGAGCACGGTCACCGCATGGTGGCAACCACGGTCGGCCTGCTGACCATCGGGATGGTTGTCTGGCTCATGTGTGCCGAGCGCCGGCGCTGGTTGAAGAATCTGGGTTGGATCTCGCTTCTGGCGGTAATCGCGCAAGGCGTCCTGGGCGGCATGACGGTCATTTTCCTGCTGCCCAAGCCGGTCAGCATCGGCCACGCGTGCCTGGCGCAGCTTTTCTTTTCCACTACGGTGGCTATTGCGCTTTTCACCTCCGGGGGCTGGCAACGCGGCCGCCAGTTTGTTGATGATTCCGGTGCGCCACCCCTGCACTGGCTCGCGCTGGCTGCGGCGGCGTGTGTGTTCCTGCAACTTGCCCTCGGCGCTGCCGCTCGCCATCAGGCCATCGGCATTCTTCCGCATGTAATCGGCGCGCTGCTGGCTACCGGTATGGTACTGTGGGTGACTGTGCGTGTCTTAATGCGCCATGCCGGGCACGATGCACTGCGCCGGTCCGCTTTGGCTGTACTATTCATTACAATCCTTCAGGTATTTCTCGGCATCGCAGCTTATATGAGCCGTGTTGCAACTGCCGAAGCTCCGCAACCCATGCCCGTGATGGTTGGGTTCACCGTAGCTCACGTTGCGGTGGGCGCGCTGACGCTCGCCTCGAGCGTCGTGCTGGCGATTCAGATTTTCCGCCATGTGCGGCGGCCGCTGGCTGAACTGCAGACGGAAGGCGTGGCGGTCCCATCTGCATGAGAGACTACATCAGTCTCACCAAGCCGCGCATCACATGGCTCATCCTCATGAGCACGGGTGTGGGCTATTTCTTCGGCCTGCGCGGTTTGCCTCTTACCCAGATCCATTGGTGGGCGTTGCTGCATACCATCATCGGAACGGGCCTCATTGCCTCCGGCACAGCCGCGCTCAATCAGTGGTACGAGCGTGAGGCCGATGCGAAGATGCGGCGAACGTCGGATCGCCCGCTTCCTGCCGGGCGGCTCGACGCGAATCAGGCATTGGCGTTTGGTATCGCCTTGGCGTTTGCCGGCTTCGCCGAACTAGCCTGGTTTGTCAACGTACTGTCCGGCGTGCTCGGCATCGCAACGCTATTCGCTTACCTCTTCGTTTACACGCCGCTCAAGCAGCGCTCCTGGCTTTCCACCGCCGTGGGTGCTTTTCCCGGCGCCATGCCTCCCATCATCGGCTTCGCGGCTGCAGCGGGCACGCTCACCTCGCAAGCGTGGGTCTTGTTCGCGATCCTCTTTCTCTGGCAGTTTCCTCATTTCTATGCCATCGCCTGGATGTACCGCGATGACTACGCGCGCGCCGGCATTCGCATGCTGCCCGTGGTCGAGCCGGATGGCCACTCTACCGCGCGCCAAATCGTTCTATGTGCGTCGTTGCTGATTCCCGTCAGCCTGGCGCCAGGTTTGGTCGGCATGTCGGGTCGGATGTATTTGCTCGGCGCGCTCGCCCTTGGTGTTTGGTTCCTTTATTCCGGCGTCCGCGCCGCCACCGAGCGGTCGCTTTTGCGGGCGCGCGGCGTGCTGCTGGCTTCCGTATTTTATCTTCCCCTGTTGTATGGCATCATGCTGCTCGACAGGCCTGGCCTGTAATTTTGAATTGAAATCCCCGCTCATCCTCGTGGTTCTCGCTTGCTCATTCACCACTGGATGCTCTACCCGCCCTCTGCCAGTCTACGGCAGCGTGCCGGACTTCCATTTGATCTCGCAAACTGGTGCACCCTTCGATCGCCAGTCGCTCGACGGGAAGATCTGGGTGGCGGACTTCATTTTCACGCATTGCATGAGCTCCTGCCCACGTATGAGCTCGCGGATGACCCGTCTACAACCGCTGCTGTCGGAATATCCAGATGTGCGCCTCATTTCTTTTTCTGTCGATCCGCAGCGCGATTCGCCTCAGGCTCTCGCCGATTATGCGAAGCGCTACCGTGCCCAGGCCGGGCTCTGGTATTTCCTCACCGGGGATCAGAAAACGCTCGATGCGCTCGATCGCCGCTCGTTCATGCTCGGCAACGTCGATGGCTCGCTCGAGCACAGCACGCGCTTCGTGCTGGTGGACCGCAAGGGCAAAATTCGTGGTTACTATGGCGCCGCCGAGGACGACCCCACACCCGGCTTGATCGTCGACATCCGCCGCCTGGAGCGCGAACATTCATGATCACGATCCACGATCTTCCGGCCGTCAATGCTTTTCTGAACGGCGCGGCCGCTTTACTGCTCGTGACCGGCTACATTTTGATTCGCCGGCACCGGCCGAATACACACAAGAAGGTCATGCTGGCCGCCTTCGTAACCTCTTGCGCCTTCTTGACCTGTTACCTGATCTACCATGCGCATGTCGGCTCGGTACCGTTCGGACATGCCGGCGTTCTTCGCGCCGTCTATCTCAGCATTCTCGCTACTCACACCCTGCTGGCGGCTGCGGTTCCTCCGCTCGCCATCATCACGTTGAGCCGCGGCCTATCATCCCGCTTCGACAGGCACCGTACCATCGCCCGCTGGACGTTGCCCATCTGGCTTTATGTAAGTGTCACCGGCGTGGTTGTCTATCTGATGCTGTACAAGCTGTTTCCCTCACCGCGATAACTGCGCGATCGCTTCCACGTGGTACGTCTGCGGAAATAGGTCGAGCATCGTGACCTTCCCGAGCTTGTAGCCGCCTGCAATCAGCGCGGCAAGATCTCGCGCCATTGTTGCCGGATCGCATGCGACAATCGTGATGGCTGCCGGCTTCAACCGCAGCAGCTCGCGTACGGCAACTTTCCCCAGCCCTGCCCGCGGCGGATCGGCCAGTACGAGATCCGGCGGTGCGCTTAAAGCAGCCAGAAACTGGTCGACATTGTTCTGACGTGCTTCAATCGCGACTCCTGCGCGCTCGGCGTTGAAGCGCAAATCACGTGCCGCGCCAGAGCCCGACTCGACTGCCGTCACATGCGCGAACTTCTTCGCCAAAGGCAAGGAAAACAATCCAACGCCCGCAAAAAGATCCAGCGCCCATTGGCCCGCCGCGTTCTGAAGTGCCCGCTCGACCATCAAATCGGCGAGAAACCGATTCACCTGAAAAAACGACCCGCCGCTCACCCGGTATGTTTCACCGGCGGCACAGTAGTCCAGGGCGCCGGGTACGAACCCCGGAATCGCTTCCGCGCACCAGTCGAAGAAACGCCGGGCCACTGGCCGTGCAGCCTGGAGTACGTTCAGCTGCACTTGCTGTTCGTTCGTGAACAGCTCCAGCGACCGCACGAAGCGCGGCCAGCGCGTGTCGCGAAGCATCGCCCGCAAAATCGCAATCACCAGGTTGATGTGCGGAGAGCTGATCGGGCAATGCTCAATGCCGCACAGTCGCTTCGAACGGGCCTCCAGATAGCCGATCTCGGTTCCTTCAATGTGAAGTTGCGCGCGGTTACGGTAATGCCAAGGCTCGGCTGCAATCACCGGCAGTTCCTCCGGCGGCTCGATTTTCCCTACGCGGCGCAGCGTTTCCACAAAAATGGCGCGCTTGAAACCCACCTGGGCTTCATAATCCGCATGTTGGTAATGACAACCGCCACACCGTCCGAAGTACGGGCAACGTGCGTCCACGCGATCACCAGAAACTTCGTGTAACTCGGTCAGCTTTGATCGCACCAGCCCCGGCTTCTCTTCCATCGTCTCGACCGTCGCCCGCTCTCCCGGCAGTACAAAAGGCGTCAATACCACCTGTCCATTCAGCCGCGCGAGACCATCGCCGCCGTAGATCAGCTTTTCAATCGTTACGTCCAGTTTGGTTGCCGAATGCGCCATCGCGTACGATAAAGAACTACCGTCCTACCCTAATCATGAAAGCACGCGTCTTCTCCGGCGTCCAACCGTCGGGCAATCTTCACATCGGGAACTACCTGGGTGCGCTGTCGCCCTGGGTCGGATACCAGCAGCAGTTCGAAACTATTTTCTGCATCGTCGACCTGCACGCGATAACCGTTTACCAATCACCTGCGGAGTTGCGCTCGAAAATCGAAGAGACCGCAGCATTATTTCTCGCCGCAGGCATCGACCCCAAACATTCGAGCATCATGGTGCAGTCCGCTGTCCCCGCTCATTCCGAGCTCGCCTGGATGCTGACCTGCGTAACCCCCGTCGGCTGGCTCGAGCGCATGACACAGTACAAAGCCAAGGCCGCGGCCCAGCAGACTGTCGGCGACGGCCTCCTGCAGTATCCCGTGCTCATGGCTGCCGACATCCTCCTCTATCAGGCCGCCATTGTTCCCGTCGGTGAAGACCAGGCCCAGCACCTCGAACTCACGCGCGACGTCGCGCAGCGCTTCAATTCCCTGTACGGCGAAACCTTCGTCGTTCCCCAGACCGGCCTACCATCGGTAGGCGCGCGCATCATGGGCCTCGACGATCCCACGGTAAAAATGAGCAAGTCCGCGACCGGTGCGGGTCACGCCGTGGGCCTGCTCGATCCCCCGGATAAAATCCGCAAGAGCATTATGCGGGCCACAACCGACTCGAATCCTGCGGTCGATTTCGCCATACTCAGCCCCGGCGTAGAAAACCTGTTGAACATCTTCCAGGCCTTCAGCCGCTGGAGCGACGAAAAGATGCGCGCGCACTTCACCGGCATACGCTACGGTGACTTGAAAAAGCAAGTTGCCGAGATGGTTATCGCGCATATCGAGCCTTTTCAGCAGCGCTATCGCGAAATCACGTCTGACCCCGGCTACGTCGCTCGGATTCTGCGCGAAGGTGCCGAGCGCGTCGCTCCCATCGCCAACTCCACCGTCGAACTGGTGAAAAGCCGCATGGGCCTCTACACCGAATCCCGCTGATCGCTCGCCGTGACGCTCGGATCGCGCCCCACACTCACCTGGCTATAGGCGATGCGCCCGGCGGAGATCGCGAACTCCCTGAATTCTAAGCCCTCGCGCGCTTGATCGATGCGGCAACCAGGCACCCCAGACCGGTGCCCAACAGAACGACTGAGCCAGGCTCAGGGATCGTCGACGACGCCGTGCTCACCACAGCGTTGTCAAATTGATAGGCAGTGTCCTGCGTTTCAAAGAAACCGATGTTTGTGCCTTGAGTGAAAGTTACATTCACGAGATCGGTAAAGCCTGAGAATGTAAATGTCTGTAGCGCCGGCGAAGCTGATCCGGAATCGTTCACGGTAAAGGTCTGAGTGACGATGGACGAGTCCGGGTGCGTGCCCGTGAAGGTTACGGTGAACGTTCCGGGCCCACATATCGCGCACGCTAGCGGTGGGCCTGCAAGAACTGGCGCCAGATCAATGGAGTTCAGCGAGAAGGCGCTCCCACCATCGGACAGCGTGGTAGTCGACCCCGCAAAGAACTCAAAAAGAGAAGTATCGGCGGGATTCAGGCTCGGCAGGTTGGGGCTGGAAGCCTCCCATATGTCAAAAGCGGCATCTTCACTCGTAAACTCGAAACCGTCGACGCTGACGCTGCCTCCCTCGCTGTTCATGCCGCTGCCGGATACCGAGAGCGAGGCGAAACTGAGTATCTCCGCGCTCGCCATACTCACTCCAGCCGTGAAAAGAACCGCCATCAATACTACCGTTGACCTAAGTCGCATCGCGGGACTCTCTCCCTTCGCCGCCCAATTAATCAAAGTCGCCCTGCCGCAACCGCGGCACTGCACACGGGCAGGGCGGGAGTGCCGTTCATGATGTCACAGATAAGAATCATCGGCAAGTACCTTCGCCCCAAAAACTACTACCTTCCTCCTGGCACAAATTCCAGTGTACTCACCGGATCCACTTGCCGAAACTGCATCGGGAAGCTTGTTCCGTTGTAGTAGGCATCCCACTGGTCTTTGTAATGTCGCGAAAGTACATGTCCAGACTCCCCAATCGGCAGGTTCATCAGCGAACGGTCCCAATCCCCAAGATCCGCATTCATCCGCATGGAGGGCCCTAGAAGCCGCGTGGTCTGCTTCACGGTGGTTGACGAGCCGCTCATCCAGACCGGTCCGATATCGAAGTACCCGGCAACCAGCGGCAATCGATGCCCAATCGGATGCGCGATCGTCACCGTCAGGTAGGCGCCATACGCCCACTTCTTGACATCCGGCCCCTGCATCCGCCGCCCTTCCTCCACCGCGTCCGCGAGAGTTTGCAGCAGCGTTTCGTCGTAATTGCGAAACCACCCCGCCGGCCGCGCTCGCAGCAGGTTCTCAATCACGGCGGGCGCAATCTGAATTTCGTATGCCGCGCCCTTGCCGGGTGATGCAGAATCCGCCATGGCTCTCCGGAAATGCGTGTACGCGAGCCAAGTCATCAGCGGCTCCGGCCTGTCCTTGTCCATCTGTCCGTTCCACGTGCGCAGCAGCGCGATCGCATCGGCCAGATCCTTGTGTCCCCCCAACCGGTCATACGCTGCCACCACAGCTGCCGCAAGGTACCGATGGAATCCCGAATACACATCCTTTTGCACCGCCAGCGTATCCTCGGGCCGCAAGCCGTTCCGGCCCTTCAACATGTCGCGAATCTGATTGGAACGATACTGCGATGCGAAAATGCCGTTGACCGTATATGGATAATCGGCCGGAAATGGGTTCTGGTTAGAAGTAACAATCAACCCGCTCGGCGGATTGAATGCCACCGGCAACTGATCGAACGGTATAAATCCCTGCCATTCGAAATTCCCCGATGCCCCGTCTACTGGCACATCCCCCAGGAAGCCCTTGCGGATCGGCAACCGGCCGCTCGCGTGATAGCCGATGTTCCCGTCTACGTCTCCATAAACAAAGTTCTGGGCGGGGCCGGGAAAACGCGAAATCGCTTTCGTGAATTCCTGCCAGTTGCCGGCCCGATCCACGTCCAGAAACGGAAACTGAAAGCTTCCGGGCTCCGCGGCAGACCACCGCAGCGCCAGCCGCAGTTTGCCAACTGCCCTCACCGGACCGTGCACCGTCAGCCAGTTGACCAGTTCCACCCGCGGCCCGTTTTTGACGGGAATCAACTCGCGTTCCTGCCGTGCCTGCAACACTTGGCCGCGGAACTCATAACGACCCGTCCGATCGTCAAATCTCTCGATGTAGAGGTCCTGCACGTCAAAGTGCAGGTTCGTCACGCCCCAAGCGACCCGCTCGTTGTGCCCGACAATCACACCCGGCACTCCCGGTAGCGAAACTCCCGCAACGTTCAACCCCGGTGCCCGGAGGTGCACCAGGAACCAAATGCCGGGAATTGAGAATTCGAGGTGCATGTCGTTGGAAACTATGGGCTTACCCGATGCCGTGTGCGCCCCCGCAATGGCCCATGCGTTTGACCCCGGTTGCATCTCCCAGCCCGTCCGCACCGGAAACAGAAAATCCACTTTCGCCCGATCCCCGCCGTTCAGCATCTGTCCCTTCAGCACATCGTCTGGATACGAATTCGTCAGATCCCGAAACATGTACAGCCCGATCAGAATCGTGTCCACCACGCTCCAAGGCCGCGGATCATAGCCCAATAATGTAAACTCCAGCGGCAGCCGCCCCCGGTGTGAATCGATGTAAGCATTCACGCCGCGCGCGTAGGCCGCGAAAGCTGCATGGTCACCGGCCGGCATGGTCACAGCGGCTTCTTCGGCGATGCGTCGCATCCGTAGACGGCGCGCCTCTTCATCCAGCTCCAGTGCCGCACTGCCCACAATCTCGCACAGATCCCCCGCCGCTCTCCGGCGCAGTGCGTCCATCTGCCACATCCGTTCCTGCGCTGTCAGATAACCCTGGGCGAATAGAAGATCGTCCTGATTCGCGGCAGTGATGTGCGGTTCCCCCAGGCGATCGAACGAAACCGTGACCTTATCTGCAACGTTGGCCGCGATCGTTCCCGATGTTCGTGGCAGTGGCCGCCATGCCATCCACCAAACGCCTAGGCCGGCTAGGATTACCAGGACTGCAATCGCCGTGTTGATGTACCGGATTAGCCGATTCAATCGCACTGAGGAATTGTATCGAACCCAGTACGCGGTTATTGGCGGACGTTCCTCAGAAACCGATTAACGGACTCCGTACTGAATTTTGCGACCATAAAGCTATAGATTTGCCCTTAATCCCAAAACTCTGGAACATGTGACAGGTGCAATTATGTAACATGTATGTAACACAAACAAATCAAAGCACTAATTATTTTGGTGCCTCCCGTGCTTGTTTTAGGCGCTGGATAATGCTGTCATTGTCGCCTTGCATTACGAGCGTACGGCAGCCTACACGGCTACAAACATTGCGATTCCGGGGGTATTTCGGGTTATGACTCGTACTAAATGGATGTTCCTGGGAGCTGCGTTGCTCCTGATCGCACCCACGTGGGCAGACAATGTTTTTTACGTCGGTTTTAAGGATCTGGTAAACGGCGACTACGATTATCAGGATCTAGTACTTCAACTGAGTGCTCCAGGGTTAAATGTGGTTATTCCCAACAACGATGGAGCGTGGTTCTCGTTTTCGCCATCGGAGCTCGGCACAAACGATATACCCTTTTGGAACAATCTTTCGGACGATGGTCCTAATAAGAACGTGGGCAACTGCATTTACGGCGGAGCTTGTCCGGCACCCGCCGGCTCTTCGGGGCTGGCGCCCAATGACAAATACCTGGCTGCTGGCTCAGGCCCTGGTGCAGGAATAGACTCGGTAGCCGATGTGTATTTTTCCGTGCCCGTGGGTGTGACCGTTGATGCCAGTGTTCTTCTGCATATCGCGGCCGACCCGGACGTGATCGGGTGGTATCCGGTCGGGGATCCCTCCGACATTACTTGGATTAATAGTGCCTCGACGGAGTTGGACACACTGGACTTTACCCCGGGAGGCGAGTTCGGTTTAGTTGCGGAAAATATCAAAAACGTACAGTTCTTCTACTCCAACACGAGTGACGGTGGAACCACGGATACCGGTGAACATGTTTCGCACTTCGCTGTCTTCGGCGATCCCAGCGGCGACCCCATCCCGGAACCGGGAACGGTGATGCTGATGGGTACTGCATTGTTGGGAATCAGCGTCATGCTCCGCCGCCGTAAGAAGGAAAACGCGGATTAAGTAAGCGTTCATTCGTTCTCTCAACGGCCCGGGCCTCTGCTAGCGCAGAAAGTCCGGGCCTTTTCAGTTTTCCACACCCAGCAACTCCCTCTGCGCCGATTGCTATAGTTGAAAAGCCGATGCCGCGGCCAAATGAGTGAGCACTACGGATTTCGCATTCTCTTGCTGCTGGTGATCTTGGGGGTAAATGCATTTTTCGCCGCAGCGGAGGTGGCCCTGGTCTCTGTCCGCGAGTCGCGCCTCAGACAATTGGCGGAAGAGGGCCAGGCAGGCGCGCAGGCGGCCCTCAATCTGTTATCCAATCCTGAGCGGCTGTTGTCGGTCACACAAATCGGCGTGACCTTGGCCAGCCTCGGACTCGGCTGGGCCGGGCAGGGCACGCTCTACTCCCTATTCGTCGCCGTCTTTCAGCCGGCTACTACGCCGGTGACCGCCCGTGTTCTGCACGCGGCGAGCTTTGCCCTCGCCTTCCTCGTGATGACGTATTTTCACGTCGTCATGGGAGAGGTGGGCCCCAAGAATCTCGCCATAGAACGCGCCGACCGCCTGGCAGTGATCGTAGCGCCGGCTCTGCTGCTGTTTTTCCGCATCTCACAACCATTCGTTTGGGTGATTGAAAAATCCAGCGCAGTCGCTACGCGCGCCCTGGGTGCGGGAGCCGGCGCACGCGGCGGCGGGCATTCGGCCGAAGAGCTGAAACTGATTGTCAGCTCCAGCCGCGGGCTGGGTCACCTGCCCGAAATGCAGGAAGACCTCATCCACAATGTGCTCGACCTTGAGAATCTCTCCGTGCGCGAGATCATGGTGCCGCGCAACGATATCGTCTCGGTATCGGTGGATGCCTCTCTCGACCAGGTGCTTGCCGTGATGATCGAGGGCAAGCATTCCCGCCTGCCCGTCTATCAGGACAAACCCGAGCAGATCATCGGCATCCTCTATTACAAAGATCTCTTGCCGGTCTGGGAGGAACGCCGCGCCGCCATCCGTGTCGGCCGCCCGCCGCGTGTGTTCCGCGTGCGGCGCCTCATGCGTCAACACATCGTGGTTCCCGAAACGAAACCCCTCTCTCAAATGCTCGCGGAATTCCAGAAGGGACATTCGCACATGGCCGCGGTTGTCGATGAGTTCGGCACCATCGTGGGTCTCCTCACGGTCGAAGATGTGCTCGAGCAGATCGTGGGCGAAATTGCCGACGAATACGATGAGAAGACTGCCCCGGCGTCTGCCGACTCTGACGATCTGGAACTCGAAGGAACCACTAAGATCCGCGATCTTGAGACCCAGTACGGCATTGAGTTGCCGGCCGAGGGAGGCTTCGAAACCCTGGCCGGTTTCTTACTGATGCGCTTCGGCAACATTCCCGCGGCCGGGCAGAGCATCGAACACGACGGCCGCCGTTACACCGTGCTGGAGATGGACCGCAATCGCATCGCCAGGGTCCGGGTGGAAAAGCTGGAGCCGTAACGGTGCCGTGCGGCAACGCCGCCTCCATCTCCCTGTCTTGCCTCTGGCCTTTGGTTATGATGGGGCATGCTCGGTATCGACCAGCGCGCGGCTCGATACACCTGGACCGCCGCGGCCATTCTCCTGCTGCTCGCAACCATCTACCTGGTCCGCAAAACGCTGTTTGTATTCGTCGTCGCCTTGTTGTTTGCCTATTTGCTCTCGCCGCTGGTCAATCTACTCGACCGCATTCTGCCCACAAGACGCACCCGCACGCCCGCGCTCGTGATTGCCTACGCCATCGTCATTGGCGGCCTGGTTTTCGGCGCCATCGGTCTCGGCTCCCGCGTCGCCGATGAAGCCAAGACTCTCGGTGAGCGATTCCAGCAGCTCAGTGGCGAGACGCCGGTCGCGTCCACCAACCAGCCCTACGTCGACCGCACCCTCGTCTATCTCCAAACCCAAATCCGCGAACATGCCGGAGACATCGCCGCTTTTCTCCCCCGCCTCGGTTTACGTGCCCTCTCGGCCGCCGGCGATCTCCTCTACATCATCATCGTTCCCATTCTGAGCTTCTTCTTCCTGAAGGATGGCCGCGCTATGTGGAATATGCTGCTCGGCCTGGTGGAGGAAGGCCCGCTGCGCGCCCTTGCCGAGAACATCGCTCGCGATGTCAATGTGCTGCTCGCGCAGTACATGCGCGCCCTCACCGTGCTCAGTCTGTTTACTCTTGCCTTCTTCAGCTTCTACTTCTCCGTAACCCACGTTCCCTACGGGCTCTTGCTCGCCGCCATTGCCGGAATCCTGGAGTTTATCCCCATGGTCGGACCCTTCAGTGCGGCCGTCGTCGTGCTCCTGGTATCAGCATTCAGCGGCTATCCCCATCTGCTCTGGATCCTGGTCTTTCTCGGCGTCTATCGCCTGTTCCAGGATTACGTGCTCTCCCCGCGCCTGATGAGTCGCGGCATGGAATTGCATCCCCTGCTCGTGATGTTCGGCGTCTTCGCCGGCGGCGAAATCGGCGGCGTCGCCGGGACTTTTCTCTCTGTGCCCCTGTTGGCGCTGATCCGCATTCTCTACACGCGACTCGAGAAAACCCGGCACCCGGTCGAACTGACGCAGGTCCGCTCGTGATGCCCGCTTGCCGTGCCTTGGGTTTCTGGGTGTTGGCCGCTCCCGCCTTTGCCCACGTCATGAGCATGAGCACCGGCGATCTCACAATCGAAGGCAGCCGCGCCCGCTACGAACTGCGTATGCCGCTCTATGAGATGTCGCACGTCGCCAATGCCGAACAGACGCTGCTCGACCACATCCAGTTCTCCAGCGCCGGCGCCACCGCGAAGCTCATCCGGAAAGATTGCCATGCGGACCCTGGCCAGGCAACTTATTTCTGCGCGGCGGATTACGAGTTTCCCCAACCTGTCGACCGGCTCGACGTCGTTTGCACGTTCTACGCCGTCACAGTTCCCAACCATGTGCATCTGCTCCGCGCAGTGAACGGCACGCGGCGCGATCAGGCCATCTTCGATCTCTCGTTCGCCAAAGCCACGCTTCGCTTCCGCCCGCCCACACCGGCCGAAATCGCCATCACGGAAGCAGGCGCCGGAATCATGCGTGCGGTCGGCAGCGTCGTGCCTGTGCTGTTCCTGGCAAGCCTGGTAATAGCTTCACGCAGCCGTGCCGAGCTTGGAGCCATCAGCGGCATGTTCCTGGCCGGGCAAATCGCCTCGGCCCTCGTTGTTGCCCGCACTAATTGGCAGCCTGCGCCGCGCTTTGTGGAAGCTGCTACTGCGCTGACACTCGCTTACCTCGCCGTTGAAATCCTCCTCCTTCCCCGTGCCGGCGGGCGCTGGGCCATCGCCGCCCTTCTCGGAGCTTTTCACGGCTTGTATTTCGTGCTCTTCATCCAAAGTACAGCGTATGCACCGGGACTCGTGCTCGCCGGTGCCGCAGCCGCCCAACTCATCCTCGTCGCTCTGTTTGCCTTCGCCTTCTCCCGCCTCAGCCGCGTTGCCGCGGCGCTGCGCCCCGTACAGGTCTCCGCTTCCGCGCTCCTGGTCGTGGGCATGGTCTGGTTCTTTCTCCGCCTGCGTAGCTGACGCTCGCCGTGTCACCGGCATTTTGCAACCGTCAGGGTAATGTCGTCGTGCTGCTCCTCCCCGCTGAATTGACACACTTCATCCGCTATGGCTGATATGATTCCCTGTGCCGGCAAACGCCGGTGGCGCCGCAGCGCCGCGATCAGCCGCCGTTCGCCGAATTCCTCGCCCCCGCCGTTCAGCGCTTCCGTCACGCCGTCGGTATAGATCAACAGCGTGTCTCCCGAGTG
>JASHOO010000425.1 GCA_030041035.1 Bryobacteraceae bacterium
GCCGCCAATAGCGGTGATGGAGCCGCTACGAAAATCACCCAATTCCAGGATCTGCGCGAGGATGCTGGAGCGTTGTTGTTCGAGGGTGGCGAGGGAGTCAGGCAAAGGGTACCTCCAATCCTAACGTATATATACGTTAGGATTATACTTACAAAAAAAGAAAACTGCTAGATCCCGCCTTGTGGGTCGCGCACCCCCGGACACTTGAGACCAACTGGCGCCGTCCGGCATCTGATAACATGGAGTCAAGGTTTTTCGAATCAGCAGCATGCCCCTCTACGAATACAAATGCCAGTCCTGCGGTGAGACTTTCGAGGTAATTCAGAAGTTTTCCGACGCCCCACTCGAGGCGCACGATAAGTGTGGCGGACACGTGGAACGGCTGATCTCGCGATCGGCGCTGCAATTCAAGGGCTCGGGATGGTACGTCACCGACTACGGAAACAGCAACGGCAAGAGCGGTGTGTCGAAGGACGGTAAGAACGACGCCAAGAGCGAAACGTCGTCATCCTCCGATTCACCGGCCAAAACCGAAACCAAAACCAAATCCTCCACCACTCCAGCCTCCAGTTCTGATAAAAAAGTGTAGTGCCGAATCGCGTCGCCCGCGCTTTCCTGCTGGTGCTGGCCGCAAGTCTCGCCCGCGCCGAAAATATCACCGTCGACGGCCTGTCCGAGCGCGTGGAAATCATCCGCGACCGCTGGGGAGTGCCGCATATCTACGCGCAGTCGGTTCACGATCTGTTTTTCGCGCAAGCCTATATCACCGCCAAAGACCGGCTGTGGCAGATCGACCTTTGGCGGCGCATCGGCACCGGTAAGCTGGCCGAAGTGCTGGGGCCATCTGCCATTGAGCGTGATCGTCTGGCGCGCGAGGTGATGTTCCGCGGCGACTGGAATGCCGAATGGTCAAGCTACGGCCCGGCGACGCGCGAGATTGTTACCGCCTTCACCGGCGGAATCAACGCGTACATCAAATCGCTCGGCGGTGTCCGGCCGCTGGAATTCCGCCTGGCGGGTTACGATCCAGGCCTCTGGGAACCCACCGACTGCCTGAGCCGCATCGCCGGCCTGCTCATGACCCACAATCTCACGAGCGAGGTCAAGCGCGCCGAACAAGTGCGCCGCTACGGCCTTCCGACGGTCGAAAAGCTGTTTCCTCTCGACCCTGTGATTCCCATCGAGATCCCCCAAGGCCTGGATCTCGCCGACATCTCGCACGATATCGTGCGCACCTACGAGCAGGCGGTCGGCTCGGTGGCGTTCACGGCCCAGCAAGGCAGCAATGACTGGGTGGTCGATGGCACTATGACCGCCACCGGCAAGCCGCTGCTCGCCAACGATCCCCATCGGCCCGTGCAGATTCCTTCGCTGCGCAAAACCGTTCATCTTGTCGGACCGGGGTGGAACGCGATCGGCGCGGGCGAACCGGCGCTGCCCGGCATTGCTCTCGGTCATAACGAGCGCATCGGCTTCGGGTTCACCATCGTCGGCATCGATCAGCAGGATCTCTATGTGGAGAAGGTGAATCCTGAAAATCCCGAAGAGTATCGCTACCGCAACGCTTGGAAGAAATTTGAAACCGAGCGCCAGACGATCCCCGTGAAAGGTGAGCGTGCGCAGACCGTCGAGCTCCGCTTCACCGTGCACGGCCCGGTTATCTATGAGGACGCCGCGCGGCATCGTGCTTATGCGCTGCGCTGGGTGGGCAGCGAGCCCGGTACGGCCGGCTATCTGGCTGGGCTGGCGGTCGCCCAGGCTCAGAACTGGAACCAGTTTCTCGCCGCCATGGAGCGTTACAAGGTTCCCAGCGAGAACCTCGTCTACGCCGATATCGATGGCAACATCGGCTGGCAGGCGGCAGGCATGGCGCCCATTCGCAAGAACTGGTCGGGCGTCCTGCCGGTGCCCGGTGACACCGGCGAATATGAATGGGGCGGATTCCACCGCGCCGCCGAACTGCCGCGAAGATTCAACCCGCCCGAACATTTCATCGCCACTGCCAACCACAACATCCTGCCTCCCGGCTACACGCTCCCTCTCAACTACGAATGGGCGCCGCCGTTCCGCTTTCACCGCATCGAGGAGATGCTCGCCGGCGGGAAGAAATTCACCGTTGAGGATTTCGAACGCATGCAACAGGATGTTACCTCGCTCCCCGCGCGCCGTTTCCAAGCCATCTTGAAATCCTGGACGCCCGAGCCCGGAACCCGCGAAGCCCGCGCCGCGAATCTCGTTCGCGAATGGGACGGCGTTCTGCGAACCGATTCGCCGGCGGCGCTCATCTATGAGTATTGGATCGCACAACTGCCGCGCACCGTGTTTGGGGCCGACCTCGGTCCGGACACCAGCCTGCAAACCCTCCTGGCCACTTTGGAACGCCAACCCGACCCGAAGGCGCTGGCCCAATCGCTCACAGCCGCACTCACCGAAATCGACCGCCAATTTGGCCCGGACATGCAAGCCTGGCAATGGGGAAAAACTCACAAAATCCTGTTCCATCACCCGCTGGGCGTGCCGTCATTCGATCGCGGCCCCGTTTCGCGCCCCGGCGACACGTACACCGTCAACGCCACCAGCGGCGCGCACTTCCAGCAAAGCACCGGCGCCTCGTACCGGGAAATCCTCGATCTGAGCGATTGGGACCGTTCCGTCATGACCAACGTCCCGGGAGAATCGGGCGATCCCGATAGCCCCCACTACAGTGACCTTTTGGACGATTGGGCCAACGGCCGTTACCACCCCATGCCCTATTCGCGCCCAGCCGTGGAGGCGGCCGCGGCCGAGCACATCTGGCTCTCGCCCCGAACTACGCGTTAGCCCCCACCGCCTGCCGGAAATGTCGCTAAGGATACTTCCTGCATGGACCGCCGCCGCAGCCTGGCGCTATCATCTACATAAGAAGAGCTTCCCGTGTCTGCGGATCGTTTCTTGTCGGAGCAGGACCGTTTGCGCCTGGCGCAACTGCTCAAAGGCCCGCTCATTCCACCCCCCGATCCCCCGCGGAAACCGGTCGCCATCCACCGGCCGAAGCTGCCCGCCTGGTCAAAGTTGGTTGCGAAGACTCACCTTGGGAAGCATTGGCGCGCCTGGGCCGCCGGTGGTGGAGCGGCTCTCGCTTGTCTGCTACTGCTGGCTGTGGTGGTAGAAGTGGCCGGCCGGCGCAATGATACCGCCGTCAAACTGCAGGTGACGGAATCCCGCGGCCAGTTGCAGATCCACTGGGACGCTCAA
>JASHOO010000426.1 GCA_030041035.1 Bryobacteraceae bacterium
GATCCAGGGGCGCGGCACGGTGGTGACGGGGCGCATTGAGCGCGGGATCTGCAAGGTCGGCGAGGAAATGGAAATTGTGGGCTTCCGCGATACGCGCAAGACGGTGATCACGGGCGTCGAGATGTTCAAGAAGCTTTTGGACGAAGGGCGCGCGGGCGACAACGTGGGGCTGCTGCTGCGCGGCGTGGAGAAGGACGAGGTGGAGCGCGGGCAGGTGATCTCGAAGCCCGCGTCGATCACGCCCCACAAGAAGTTCAAAGGCGAGGTGTACGTGCTGTCGAAGGAAGAAGGCGGACGGCACACGCCGTTTTTCAAGGGCTACCGGCCGCAGTTTTATTTCCGCACCACCGACGTGACGGGAGTGGCGGAACTGCCGGCGGGGACCGAGATGGTGATGCCGGGCGATAACGTGAACCTGACGGTGGAGCTGATCACGCCGGTGGCCATGGACAAGGGCCTGCGGTTCGCCATCCGCGAAGGCGGCCGCACCGTGGGCGCCGGAACCGTGACGGAAGTTTTGGAATAAAGCAATGGCCCTAAGAGAACGCATTCGCATCCGCTTGAAGGCCTACGACCACAGGGTGCTCGATCAATCCACGACGGAGATCGTGGATACGGCTAAGCGGACGGGAGCCAGCGTGGCGGGACCGATTCCGCTGCCGACTTCGCGCAGCATCACAACGGTGTTGCGGTCGCCGCACGTGGACAAGAAGTCGCGCGAGCAGTTCGAGATTCGCACGCATAAGCGGCTGTTGGACATTCTCGAGCCGACGCAGCAGACTGTGGATGCGTTGATGAAGCTCGACTTACCGGCGGGAGTGGATGTGGAGATCAAGGCGTTTGGAAAAGATCATAAGTAAGGTGTCAGGTGTCCGGTGCCAGGTGTCAGCAAACGCCTGGAACCTGGCACCTGAAACCTGGCACTTGAGGTTTCTATGAGTCCAGGAATTCTTGGCAAAAAGATCGGAATGACGCAGGTCTTCCGGGCGGACGGACAAGCCGTTCCGGTGACGCTGCTCAAGGCGGGGCCGTGCCTGGTGGTGCAGCGAAAAACCCCCACCATCGACGGCTACGACGCGGTGCAGCTCGGCCTGGTCGAGTTCGTGAAGCCGGCGCGCATCAACAAGCCGGCCACCGGACATTTGAAAAAAGCCGGTGTGGAAGGCGCGAAGTTTCTGCGCGAGTTTTCGCTGCGCCCCGGCGACGACGATTTCAAGCCTGGGGATAAAGTTCTGGTGGACCAGTTCAAGCCGAAGGACAAGGTGGACGTGATCGGCGTGAGCAAAGGCCGCGGTTTCGCGGGCTTGGTCAAGCGGCATCATTTCCGCGGCGGCGCCGCTAGTCACGGGTCGATGTTTCACCGCGCGCCGGGATCGATCGGAGCATCGAGCTTCCCTTCCCGCGTGCTGCCGGGCATGCGCATGGCCGGCCACATGGGTAACGCGCGGGTGACGGTGCGCAACCTCGAAGTGATCGAAGTGGATGCCGAGGACAACGTGCTGGTGGTGAAGGGCGCGGTGCCGGGACCGAACGGCGGTTATGTCGTCGTGCGGCGGGCGAAGAGGTAACGGTCATGCTGGTGGACGTTGTCGATTTAGAGAACCAAAAGGTCGGCGAGGTGGATCTGGCCGACCGTGTGTTCGCCGCCGAAGTGAACGAAGCGCTGCTCTACGAGGCCGTGCGGCACTATCAGGCGGGACTGCGCGCAGGCACACACAAGACCAAGGTGCGGGCGGAGGTCGCGGGGTCCGGCAAGAAACTTTGGAAGCAAAAGGGGACGGGGCGGGCGCGCATGGGCTCGATCCGGTCGCCGCTATGGCGGCATGGCGGCACGGTGCATGGGCCGGTGCCCCGCAGTTACGCCTATAAGCTGCCGCGCAAGATGGTCCTCGGTGCGCTGCGCTCAGCCCTCACCGCCAAGCTGCGCGATGGCGAGTTGAAGGTAGTGCAGGCGTTCACGCTCGCGGACCACAAGACCAAGACCGTGCGGGCAGCGCTCGATCATCTCGAAGCCAAACGGAAAGTGCTCGTGGTGGACAACGGCGAAAACCGCAACCTTCTGCTTGGCTCGCGCAATCTCCAGGGTGTGACGCTCGTGCCCACGCGCGAAGTGAACGTCTATCATCTGCTCGACCACGACCGCGTGCTGCTTTCTCAAGCCGCGGCGGCCAAACTCTCGGAGGCGCTGGCATGACGGTTCATGAGATTATCCGGCGGCCGCTCGTCACCGAAAAAGGCGTCGCCAAGAAAGAGACGGAGCTGACGTTGTGCTTCGAAGTAGCTCCGCGCGCGACCAAAGTCCAGGTGAAGTCCGCTGTCGAAAAGCTCTTCAAGGTGAAAGTGGATCACGTGCGCACGTGCAATTTTGAAGGCAAGGAACGGCGCCGCGGCCGTTTCACCGGCTTTCGGCCCGACTGGAAGAAGGCCTACGTGAGATTGAAGGCCGGTGAGAAAGCGCCGGACTGGGCGGAGATCTAAAATGCCGATCAAAACATACAGGCCGACAACCGCGACACGCCGCTTCCAGACGGTCGTCTCGCGCGAAGACATTACTAAGGACCGGCCCGAGAAAGGCCTCATTGAAACCAAGCAGCGTACCGGTGGGCGCAACAGCCGGGGCTGGATCACCTCGCGCTTCATCGGGGGCGGACACAAGAAAGCGTACCGGATCATCGATTTCAAGCGCGACAAAAAGGGCATTCCGGCCACGGTTGCCGCCATCGAGTATGATCCCAACCGCTCGGCGCGCATCGCGCTGCTGCATTATAAGGATGGCGAGAAGCGCTACATCCTCCAACCTGACGGGCTGAAGATCGGGCAAACCGTCATGTCCGGGCCGGAAGCCGATATCCTTGTCGGCAATGCCTTGCCTTTAAGAAATATTCCGGCCGGGACGATCGTTCACAACATCGAACTGCGGCCGGGTAAGGGCGCGCAGATGGCGCGCTCGGCGGGCGCGCAGGCGCAACTGGTATCGAGAGAAGGCGGTTTGGCGCTGCTCAAGCTGCCCTCGGGCGAGGTGCGGCGCGTGCAGGATGATTGCATGGCAACCATTGGACAGGTCGGCAACCTGGATCACGAAAACGTCTCGATTGGCAAAGCGGGGCGCACGCGTTGGCTGGGCAAAATGCCGCACAATCGGGGAGTCTCCATGAATCCTGTGGATCATCCGCACGGCGGAGGCGAGGGCAAGACCTCCGGCGGCCGGCATCCGGTGACCCCGTGGGGCCAGCCCACGCGCGGTTTCAAGACGCGCAATAACAAACGCACGGATAAATGGATCGTGACCCGGAAAACGAAAAAGAGATAAGCCATGGGCCGTTCGCTGAAGAAAGGGCCGTTTACCGACGGCCACCTGGAAAAGAAGATCGACGGAATGAACGCCGCCAACGAGAAGAAGGTCGTCAAGACGTGGTCGCGGCGGTCGACGATTTTGCCCGAATTTGTGGGCCATACCATCGCTGTGCATAACGGCAAGAAGTTCATTCCCGTGTACGTCACCGAGAACATGGTGGGACACAAGCTGGGTGAGTTCTCGCCGACGCGGCAATTCAAAGGTCATTCAGTGAAGGCGGCGACAACAACCGCCACCACCGAAAAGAGCGCGAAGCCGGCATAGGGGATTGAGATATGGAAGCCAAAGCAGAAGCGCGGTACATCCGGGTCTCGCCGCAGAAAGCGCGGCTGGTCGTCGATCTGATTCGCGGCCAGCAGGCGGGCCAGGCGATCACGACTTTGCGCACCACCAACAAGCGCATTGCGCCGACGGTCGAGAAAGTGCTGAAGTCGGCCATCGCCAACGCCCAGAACCTCTCGGAAGACGTGGACGTAGATCAGCTTTATGTTTCGGAGGCGTACGTGCATGAAGGGCCGCGGATGAAGCGCATCCGGCCGGCGCCGATGGGCCGCGCCTACCGTTATCAGCGGCGCATGGCGCATATTGTCGTCAAAGTCGCGGAAAAGGAATCGTAGATGGGACAGAAAGTACATCCATATGGTTTCCGGCTGGGTTTCAACAAGCCGTGGCGTTCGCGCTGGTTTGCCAAGCAGGGATACCCGAAACTGCTGCAAGAGGACCTGAAGCTGAAGGAGGACTTGCGGGACCGATTGAAATCGGCAGGCGTGAGCTCCATCGAAGTAGACCGGCCGGGCAACAAACTGCGCATCACCATCCGCACCTCGCGTCCCGGCATCATTATCGGGCGTAAGGGCGCGGAGATCGAAAAGCTCAAACAGGATCTCGCCAAGCAGACCAAACGCGAGGTGTTCATCGACATTCAGGAAGTCCACAAGCCGGAACTGGATGCGCAATTGGTCTCCGAATCCATCGCCCTGCAACTCGAAAAACGCGTAGCCTTCCGCCGCGCCATGCGCAAGGCCGTGGATTCGGCACTGCGTTTCGGCTGCAAGGGAATCAAGGTTCGCGTTTCCGGGCGCTTGAACGGCGCGGAAATCGCCCGCAGCGAATGGTATTTGCAGGGCCAGCTCCCGCTGCACACTCTGCGCGCCGATGTGGATTACGGCTTTTCGGAAGCGCGCACGACCTACGGAGTGATCGGTGTCAAGGCGTGGTTGTACAAGGGCGAGATTTTGGACACTAAGCTGCGCCGGTCGGGCCTTTCGTCGGAACCGGAACCCCGCCGCATGGAACCCAGACGGGATCGGGATCGGGAGCGCCGCCGGGAACCGCAGCCGGTATTAACTGCCGAGACACCGGGCGGGGCTACGCAGGCCCCGCCGCCAACCGATCTGCCACGTCCGGCACGCGCCGGCGGCCCGCTGATGCCGCCGCTCATGCCGCCGCAACCGGCGTGGAAGCAGGAAGCGCGTGCGGAAACTCCCGAATCGGCTCCAGAGGCCAAGCCGGAAGAGGAGAAAAGCTAAGCCGCCATGTTGATGCCGAAGAAGGTCAAATTCCGCAAACAGCAGCGCGGGCGCATGGCGGGGAAAGCCTGGCGTGGATCGACAGTCGCGTTCGGCGACTACGGTTTGAAAGCCATGGAGTGCGGCTGGGTCACCGACCGCCAGATCGAAGCCGCGCGCGTCGCCATGACGCGGTTCATCAAGCGCGGTGGTAAGGTCTGGATTCGCCTCTTCCCCGACAAGCCCATCACCAAGAAGCCCGCCGAGACCCGCATGGGAAAAGGTAAGGGCGCACCCGAGCAGTGGGTCGCCGTAATTCGTCCTGGAAAAGTGTTGTTTGAAATGGAAGGTGTGCCCGCGGAAACGGCGCGCCATGCCATGTCACTTGCGGCACACAAACTGCCGATCAGGACGCGGCTTGTTACGCGCGAGGCAGTGGAGTAGAAACCATGAGATCTCAAAAAATTCGCGACCTGGATAGCCCGGAGCTCCAGCATCAATTGCGCGACATCGAGGAGCAGCTTTTCCGCCTGCGCTTGCAGATGTCCATGGGCCAGCTTGACGGGCTGAAGAAGTGGCGCAGCATGAGGAAGACCCGCGCGCGCATTTTTACGGCGCTGCGGGAGCGCGAAATAGCCGCGCAAGCCGGAGCGAAACAGTAAATGGCCGCCGAAGACAAACAAGGGCACAAAACGGAAAAAGTCGGTGAGGTGGTGTCCACCAAGATGCAGAAGACCATTGTGGTCCAGGTGAGCCGCCGCGTGCCGCACCCGTTGTACAAGCGCATTGTGACCAAGCGCAAGAAATTCTACGTTCACGACGAGGACGGAACAGCAAAGCTGGGAGACGTGGTGCGCATCGTCGAGTGCCGCCCGTTGAGCCATCTGAAACGCTGGAAACTCGGCGAAGTCATCCGGCGGGCCGCGCAAGTGGCGGTGCAACCCGCGGATCTGGACGTGAAAGTTTGAGGTTCCAGGTGGCAGGTTTCAGCTTGCTAACACCTAGCACCTGAAACCTGGCACCTTAAGGAGCGACGTAAGGAGCGACTTTTATGATTGGCATGCGTACGATTCTCGATGTTGCCGACAACAGCGGCGCGCGGCGGTTGCAGTGCATTCTGCCCCGCGGCGGCGACCTCGGATTGCGCGCGGGCTTGGGCGACGTGGTAACCGCCAGCGTAAAGGAAGCAGCGCCGGATTCGGCTATCAAGAAAGGTAAAGTCGTACGCTGCGTGATCGTGCGCATGCGCAAGGAAACGCGCCGCAAGGACGGTACCTATATCCGGTTCGATTCCAACGCCGCGGTGCTCATCAATGAAACCGGTGAACCGGTGGGCACGCGCGTGTTCGGCCCGGTAGCGCGTGAACTGCGCGATAAGCGGTTCATGAAAATTGTTTCCCTCGCTCCGGAGGTGATCTGATGGCCATTGTCAAACACAAACCCGAAGAGAAGATTCGCATTCAGATCAAGAAGAATGATCAGGTTCGCGTGATTGCAGGCCGCGACAAGGGCAAGAGCGGGCGCGTGTTGAGCGTCGATCCGTTCACCAACAAGGCGCTCGTCGAACACATCGCCATGATCAAGCGCCACACGCGGCCGAATCCGGCCAAGCAGATCAAGGGCGGTATCGCCGAACGCGAAAGCCCGATTGCCGTGTCGAATCTGATGATCCTGTGCCCGCAGTGCGGGCCGGTGCGCATTGCGCACCATGTCGAAAATCTGCCCGGCGGCAAGGTGCGGCGGTCGAGAGTCTGCCGCAAGTGCGGGCTGACGCTGGATAAGAAGTAAACATATGGCGGCGAGACTCAAACAGCATTACACGAAAGCGGTCGTCCCATCCCTGAGCAAGGAGTTCGGCTATAAGAACGTGATGGCCGTGCCGAAGCTCGAAAAGATTTCCGTGAACATCGGCCTGGGCGAAGCCACTCAGAATGCCAAGCTTATGGACGGCGCGGTCAATGAACTCGCGCAGATCACTGGCCAGAAACCGGTGGTCACCAAGGCGCGCAAATCGATCGCGGCATTCAAGCTGCGCGAGAACATGCCCATCGGCTGTATGGTGACGCTGCGCGGCGACCGCATGTACGAGTTTTTCGACCGGCTGGTGAACGTCGCGCTGCCCCGCGTTCGCGACTTCCGCGGGGTTTCGACCAAGTCATTCGACGGGCGCGGCAACTACACGCTCGGCATTCGCGACCAGCTGATCTTTCCCGAAATCGACTACGCGAAGGTCGAGAAAACCAAGGGCATGAACATCTCGATTACCACCACCGCCCGGACCGATGCCGAAAGCCTGGCATTATTGAAGGCCATGGGCATGCCGTTCCGGCAATAACCGGGCGAGGAGAGAGCGACTAGAAAAATGGCAACCACCGCAAAGATGGCGAAGGACCTGCAACAGAAGCCGAAGTTCAAAATCCGGCACCGCAACCGCTGCTGGCGCTGCGGGCGCCCGCGCGGGTTTCTGCGCAAGTTCGGCGTGTGCCGCCTGTGCTTCCGGCAGCTCGCGCTGAACGGGGAAATCCCTGGCGTGATCAAGGCCAGTTGGTAGGAGGAGCGAATGACCAGCGATCCCATTGCCGACATGCTCACACGGGTGCGCAATGCAATCGAGGCCCGGCATCCGAAGGTCGACGTTCCTGCATCCCGGCTCAAGACGGAAATCGCGCGCATCCTCAAGGAAGAGGGTTATATCGCGAATTTCAAGGTCGCCGAGGAAGGCGTCAAGAAGGTCATCAAGATTTATCTGAAGTATTCGCCGGCCAACGCGCCGGTGATCACGCGCATCGAGCGCGTCTCGCGTCCCGGCTGCCGCGTTTATGTGGGCCGTGACGACATTCCACGCGTGCAGGGCGGGCTGGGCATCAACATCCTGACAACCCCTCGGGGCGTCATGACCGGCCGCACGGCGCACAGGGAAGGCGTGGGCGGAGAAGTGCTCTGCCAGATCTGGTGATTTATGTCTAGAGTTGGAAACAAGCCGATCCCGCTGCCGAAAGGCGTCAAAGTGAACATCGGCGAACAGCTGCAAGTGGAAGGGCCCAAGGGCAAATTGGCCGTGCCTGTCCCGGCGGGTATCCAGGTGAAGCAAAACAACGGCGTGGTTGAGATCCGCCGGCAAAGTGACGAACAGGCCGCGCTGCACGGCCTGACGCGCGCGCTTGCGGCCAACGCCGTCGCGGGCGTCTCTACCGGCTTCACCAAGGAACTGGACATCGTGGGGATCGGGTACCGGGCCGATGTTAAAGGACGTATCGCCACGTTTACGCTCGGCTACTCGCATCCCATCGAGTTTCTGTTGCCCGATGGCGTAGACCTGAAAATCGACAAACAGACGCACCTGGTCCTCTCCAGCTACGACAAGCAGTTGCTCGGCCAGGTGGCGGCCAACATTCGCGCGCTGCGCAAACCGGATCCCTACAAGAACAAGGGCATTCGCTACACCGGCGAACTGTTGCGCAAGAAGGTCGGCAAGACCGGCGCAGGAGCCAAGGCATGATTCAGAAAACCAATAAGAAGCAGATCCGCGGGCGCATCCACGAGCGCATTCGCCGCAAAGTGCGGGGCACTCCGGAACGGCCGCGTCTGGCGGTTTTCCGTAGCCTGTCGCACATTTACGCGCAAATCGTGGACGATACCAGGGGCCAGACCCTGGTGGCGGCGGCATCGGCCGAGAAGGGTTTGCGCGGCGGAGAGGCGGCTCCAGCCCCCGAGCCGGCCCCGGAGGCGCCCGCGGCTAAAGGCGGCAAGGGCGAGAAGGGCGAAAAGAAAGCCGCCAAGAAAGCGGCGCCTCCCGCCAAAGCCAGCGGCGGCAACGTGGCCGGCGCCAAACTCATCGGCAAGACGATCGCCGAGCGCGCCCGGCAAAAGGGCATTAAGCAGGTCGTTTTCGACCGCGGCGGATACATCTACCACGGACGCGTGAAAGCGCTGGCCGATGCCGCCCGCGCAGCGGGATTGGAGTTTTAGCAGATGGCTTCCACAGTGGTGAAACGGATCGACCCGCAATCGCTCAACCTGAAAGAGCAGGTGGTGTCGATCAACCGCGTGACGAAGGTGGTCAAGGGCGGCAAGAACCTCAGCTTTTCGGCGCTTGTGGTAGTGGGCGATTCCTCGGCGAAGGTGGTCGGCTTCGGCGTGGGCAAGGCGAAAGAAGTGCCTTCCGCCATCCGCAAGGGAATTGAAGCGGCCAAGAAGAACCTGCGCAAGATCCACCTGCTCGATACCACGATCCCCCACCAGGTGCTGGGCCGTTACGGCAGCGGGCTGGTGCTGCTGAAGCCGGCGCCCGAAGGAACGGGCGTCATCGCCGGCGGTCCGGTGCGCGCCGTGGTGCAGGCGGCGGGCATTCCTAATGTCCTCACCAAGTCCATCGGTTCACACAACCCGCACAATGTCGTGAAGGCCACCATCGACGCCCTGGAACAGTTGCGCGACAAAAACGCCGTGGCCGAGATGCGCGGGCTCGCCCTGGAGAAGATGTAATGGAAGGCAAGATCAAAATCAAGCTGGTCGGCAGTCCCATTTGCACCCCGGAAAAGCATAAGAAGATCGTGCGTGCGCTGGGGCTGCGAAAGCTCAATCAGGTGGTGGAACGCCCCGATACGGCTGGCTTTCGCGGTATGGTGAAGAAAGTTCCGCATCTTCTGGCGCTGGTGGAGGAATAGACCGTGAACCTGAGCAATCTGAAGCCCCCCGCGGGACAGCAGCATCGACCAAAGCGCATCGGGCGTGGCATGGGGTCGGGCCGCGGCAAGACCGCCACGCGCGGCAGCAAGGGCCAGCACGCCGGCACGGGCTTCAGCCTGATGCGCGGTTTCGAAGGCGGCCAGATGCCGCTGCACCGCCGGTTGCCTAAGCGCGGCTTCACCAATATCTTCAAGAAGCAGTATGCTGTAGTGAATCTGGGACGGCTCGACAAGCTGGAGGGCGATCACTTCACGCCCGACCGCCTGGTTGAGCTGGGCGTGGTGCGGAAACTGGGAGACGGAGTCAAGATCCTCGGGGCCGGAGAACTAACGCGCAAGATCCGTGTGGAGGCGCACCTGTTTTCGCGCTCCGCACTAGACAAAATCCAGAAGGCCGGCGGTGAAGCCGCGGTCATTGGAGCAGCAGCCAAGTAGACTGGCCGAGGCAAGGTCATGAGATTCTTCGAAGGCTTCGCGAACATTTTCCGGATTCCGGATCTCCGCAAGCGCGTACTGTTCACGTTGGGTTTGCTGGCGGTGTACCGGCTGGGTGGGCACATTCCTACGCCCGGCGTGAACATTAATAAGTGGGCGGATTTCTTCTCGCATAATCAAGGGTCGATCTTCGGCTTCTTCGATCTAATGGTCGGCGGGGGCCTGCGGCGCCTGACCGTCTTCGCCCTGGGCATCATGCCGTACATTACGGCGTCCATTATTCTGCAATTGCTGACCGTGGTCGTGCCCACCCTCGAGAAGCTCCAAAAAGAGGGCGAACTGGGCCGGCGCAAGATCACCCAGTGGACGCGTTACTTAACGCTCATCCTGGCCATCATCCAGTCATTCGGTATCGCCATCAGTCTCCAAGCCATGCAGGGGAACGTGGTGGAGAACCCCGGCGTCGGCTTTGTGCTCATGACCATCATTTCGCTTACCGCCGGTACCGTCTTTATCATGTGGCTGGGTGAGCAGATCACCGATCGCGGCATCGGCAACGGTATGTCGCTCATCATTTTCGCCGGCATCGTGGTCGGCTTGCCGGCCGCCGTCGCCAGCATCTATCAGAATGTCGTCGTCACCAAGGAATGGTCGGTCCTTCAGCTCGGGGTCATTATAATCATGATGATCGCGGTGGTGGCGTTCATTGTGCTCGTGGAGCGCGGTGAGCGCCGCATTCCCGTGCAGTACGCCAAGCGCGTCGTAGGCCGCCGCGTTATGGGCGGCCAGTCCACCCACATGCCGCTCAAAGTGAACGCGGGCGGCGTCATTCCGGTCATCTTCGCCGCGTCCATCCTCGCATTCCCGCAAACGTTGCGGCAGTTGCCCGCCGTCCAGAACAGCAAGTGGCTCAGCAGCATGTTGTTCAGCATCCAGCATGGCGAACCTCTCTATGCAGTGCTGTTCGTGTTGGGAATTATCTTCTTCTGCTTCTTTTACGTGTCGATTATTTTCAATCCCAACGAAGCTGCAGACAACATGCGCAAGTACGGTGGGTTCATTCCCGG
>JASHOO010000427.1 GCA_030041035.1 Bryobacteraceae bacterium
CCGTGCGGCGCGCTGTCGTAGCCGAAAACCGGCAGCATGCGCCGGATCGTGATGCCCGGTGCGTCGAGCGGCACCAGGATCATCGATTGCTGCTGGTGCCGCGCCGCCCCCGGATCGGTCTTGCCCATGAAGATCGCGATCTTGCAGCGCGGATCACCCGCGCCACTCGACCACCACTTGCGCCCGTTCACCACATACTCATCCGCCCGGCGAACAATGCTCGCCTGGATATTGGTCGCGTCGGATGAAGCCACGTCCGGTTCGGTCATGCAGAAGCACGAGCGAATCTCGCCCGCGAGCAGCGGTTTCAGCCATCGCTCCTTCTGCGCCGGCGTTCCGTAGCGCGCCAGCACCTCCATGTTGCCCGTATCGGGCGCCGAGCAGTTGAACACCTCCGCCGCCATCAGTGAGCGGCCCATGATCTCGCACAGCGGAGCGTACTCGAAGTTCGTCAGCCCCGCGCCCCACTCCTTGTCGGGAAGGAATAGGTTCCAGAGCCCCGCGGCCCGCGCCTTTGGCTTCAGCTCCTCGATGATGGGCACGGGCTGCCACCGGTTTTCGCTCGTGACCTGTCCGGCATAGAGCTTCTCGTTGGGATAGATGTGCTGGTCCATGAAAGCGCGCAGCCGCGCTTCCATCTCGCGGACGCGTTCGGAGAATTGAAACAGCATAGGCGCTCGCTATTGGAGCGTGCTCCGCCCCTCGACGCCCAAATCGCCGGGTACCACGTGCCGGTTGATGTGGCGGTCGAGATCGATCACGTACGTCTCCTTGGCCTCGATCAGCACCGGAGAATGCGTGGCCGCGATGATGCGGAAGTTCTTCCGGTCCACCAGCTCCATCAGCATCTTGAGCACCCGCCGCTGGTTCGAAACCGAGAGCGCCATTTCCGGTTCGTCCAGCAGCAGCGCGCTGCCCTCCGGGAAGCTCGGAAACGTCTGGCTGAACAGCGAGAGCATCACCTGGCCGTGGCTCGCCATCTGCACGAACTCCTGCATCTCCGGCTGGCCTTCGAGCAGCTCCGGGTGCGCGCGCGGATTATGCTGCTCGGCATCGAACAGCATCACCTTTTCCGACTTGCTTTTGGCGCCCTCCAGTTTGTAGATGTAGCCGTCCTTCCGGTCGCCGCGCAGCGCGTAGTAGATGGCGTGCAGCAGCGTGGATTTTCCGCAGCCGTTTTCGCCCGTCAGCATCACCAGCGGATGGGACAGGTCCACCATCATCGGCATGTGAAAGTTCAGGTTGGCGAAAACCGGGTGCGCCAGGATTTTGAGGTACATGGGACTACTCAGCATAGCTCAGGCTTCCGCCGTCCGCTGTTTGAGCTGCGCGCGCATCACCTTCTTATCGAACTTGCCCACGCTGGTCTTCGGAATGGCATCCACGAACAGCACGTCATCCGGCAGCCACCACTTGGCGAAACGCGGCGCCAGATGCGCCAGGATCTCCTCCTTGGTTACGCGATCCAGATACTGCGGCTTGGGAACCACCAGCGCCACCGGCCGCTCCTGCCACTCGGGATGCTCCACCGCCACCACCGCCGCTTCCAGAACCTTGGGATGCCCCATGATGGCGTTCTCCAGATCCACGCTCGAAATCCACTCGCCGCCGCTCTTGATCACGTCCTTGGCGCGGTCCACCAGGTGCACGTAGCCTTCAGCATCGATCGTTGCCACATCGCCGGTGCGAAACCAGCCATTCTGGAACGCGGGAGCTGAGCGTTCGTCGTTGTAGTAACCGCCGGTCACCCACGGCCCGCGCACCTGCACTTCGCCGATGGTGACACCGTCCCAGGGAATCACGCGTCCCTCCGCATCCACCGCGCGAAGATCCAATCCCACCACCGGCAGTCCCTGTTTCGCGCGCGTGTCGAAGCATTCCTCTTCCGGCCGCTCCGCCAGATGCCGCTTGAGCGTGCTCACCGTGCCCACCGGCGCCGTTTCCGTCATGCCCCAAAGCTGCCGCATTTCGATGCCATAGGCTTTCTCGTACTTTTCGATCACCGCTCTCGGTATCGCCGAGCCCGCGCTGATGGCGAGGCGCATACTCGATACGTCGAATCGCTCCTGTTGCAGCACGGCGTCGAGGCCGATCCAGATGGTCGGCACGCCGCCCGCAAACGTGACGCGCTCGTCCTCGATCAATTGCGCCAGTTCACGGAACTGCGGATGCTCGCCCGGCATCACGATCTTCGCGCCCACCATGATCGCGGCGTGCGGCGTGCCCCAGCCGTTGGCGTGAAACATGGGCACGATTTGCAGCAGAACGTCGCGCTCGCTCAGCGCAAACGTGTCCGCCATGCTGAACGCCAGGCTGTGCAGATACAAAGCCCGGTGACTGTAGACCACCCCCTTGGGATGGCCCGTGGTTCCCGAGGTGTAACACATCCCTGCCGCGCAGTTTTCGTCCAGCGGCGGCCAGGGATACGGCTGGTCCGGAGCCGCCGCCACGAGCGCTTCGTGCTCATCCGCCTCTCCCCCGATCACCACGATCCGCCGCACGCACGGGATGCGGTCGCGGATCTGGTCCAGAATCGGCTCGAGCGTCCGGTCCACGAAGATCACGCGATCCTCGGCATGTGTGATGATGTAGGTGAGATCATCGCAGGAAAGCCGCAGGTTGAGCGTGTGGAGCACGGCGCCATAACAGGCGACCGCAAAGTAAAGCTCCAGATGCTGATGCGTGTTCCAGCACAGCGTGGCCACCCGGTCGCCGGGCGCGACGCCGAGTTCCCGGAGCGCGTGCGCCAGGCGGTGGGTTCGCGCGCAATAGTCCCGGTACCGGTAGCGGTGCACACCTCCGGTAGTGCGGGTCACAATCTCCTGGTTCGGAAACAGCAGCCCGGCGCGTTGGAGAAAGTGCTGCAAGGTCAGGGGATAGTCCATCATCAGCCCGTTCATTCCTCACCTCCGCGCGGAGATTCCGGAACCTCAGCGCCACTCCATGTTATAAGCGAATTATGACGCGTGTGATAGCCGTGTTCCTGGCGGCCGCCGCGCTGGCTGCCGGTGCGCCGGAAGACCCGCTCAAAACGCTGCGCGCCGAACACCCGCGTCTCATCCTGCTCGATCGCGATCTCGATCCGATCCGGTTAGTCATACAACAGAATCCCCTGGCGCGCAAAATCCATGCCGACTTAACCAAGGAAGCGGAAAAGCTGCTCACCACGCCGACTGTGGAGTACCGGCTGGTGGGCCCGCGCCTGCTTGCGGAAAGCCGCACCTGCCTGGAGCGCGTTTACACCCTGGCGCTGCTCTACCGTCTCGACGGCCGCAAGCCGTTCCTCGACCGCGCCGTCCAGGAGCTGCGAGCGGCGGCCGACTTCAAGGACTGGAATCCTTCGCACTTCCTCGATACGGCCGAAATGACCCACGCCTTTGCCATCGGTTATGACTGGCTGTATCCCGCCCTCACCGCCGACCAGCGCGGCTGGATACGCGCGGCCATCGTCGAAAAGGGGCTCGTTCCGGCCCTCGCCGCGTATCAGAGCCAGGCGCCGTGGGTCACCGCCCGCAACAACTGGAACGAGGTCTCGAACGGCGGCATCGCCTTGGGCGCGCTGGCCGTGGCCGAGGATGAACCCGACAAATGCCGAACCCTGCTGCAGGATGCGCTCGATTCCATTCCCCATGCGCTCGCTGCATACACGCCCGACGGCGGCTGGGCCGAAGGCCCCAGCTACTGGCATTACGGCACCAGTTACGCGGTCGCATTTTTCGCCGCCCTGAACACCGCCCTGGGCACGGATTTCGGCTTGTCCAACGCCCGTGGCTTCGACCGCACCGGCCGCTTCCGCATCTACTTCAGCGGCCCTTCGGGCAAGTCGTTCAACTTTGCCGACGCTCATGAGCATACCGACCTCGCCCCCGAGATGTTCTGGCTGTCCCAGCGGTTCGCCGAACCCGCCTTCGCCTGGCAGGAGCAGCAACTGCTGCAAGCGGGCGCGACCCCGGAGCCGATGGACCTGGCCTGGTTCCAACCCGAAGCGCGCAGCCCCAAACAGGAAAACTGGCCGCTCGAGGCCATCTTCCACGATGTGCAGGTGGCCTTCCTGCGCAGCTCGTGGGACGATCCCAACGCGCTCTTCGTCGCCATCAAGGGCGGCGACAACAAGGTTAATCACGGGCATCTGGACCTGGGCGAATTTGTGCTCGATGGCGGCGGCGTGAGATGGGCCATGGATCTGGGTCCCGACGACTACAATCTGCCCGGCTACTTCGGCCGGCAGCGCTTCACCTACTTCCGGATGCGCACTGAAGCTCATAACACCGTCATGATCGACGGCGAGAGCCAGGATCCGCGCGCCGAAGCCGTCATCGGCGCCCATCAGTTTTCGCCCGATTTCTCCTGGGTGGAGGTAGATCTCAGCCGCGTGTACCACCAGTTGAAGTCGTACCGGCGCAGGATCGGCATGGTGCAAGGCCAGCAGGTGTGCGTCGAGGACATGCTCGCGAGCGAGCAGCCGGTCGAGGCGCTGTGGGGCATGCTGACCGATGCCGACGTGGTCCTGAGCGGCCAGACCGCGGAGCTGCAGAAGAACGGGTGGACGCTTTCGGCGGAAATCCTGTCGCCGCGGCACGCCGTATTCGATCTGGCGCCGGCCACCGCGCCCGCGCCCCAGGCGCCGAATCCCGGCGTCAAGAAGCTGGTAGTGCGATTGGCCGAGAGGGTCACGGAAACCGACATCCGCGTGACCCTCACGCTGCACCGCAGCGGCCAGCCCAAGCCGAAGATCACGCCGCGGTTCGAGCCCTGACGCGGTCCGGCAATGATGGTGTCCTAGAATAGGTAGTTCTTGCATGCGCTCTTCCCTGCTCTCTGTGCTGGTGCCTCTCTACAATGAAGAGGAGTTCGTCGCGCCCATCCTGGAGCGCGTGCTCGAGGCTCCTCTGCCGGATGGGATGGAGCGCGAGATCCTCGTGGTGGACGACGGCTCGACGGACGGCTCGGCGGAGATCGTGACGGCCATGGCGGCGGAGCATCCGGAAATCCGGCTCTGGCGCCAGGAGCGCAACCGCGGCAAGGGCGCGGCGATTCGCACCGCCATCGAGCAGGCGCGCGGCGACTGGTGCATCATTCAAGACAGCGATCTCGAGTACGACCCGCGCGAATACGCGAGCGTGCTGCGGCCTCTGCTGGAAGGCAAAGCCGACGCGGTGTACGGTTCGCGCTTCATGATCGTGGGCGAGCGGCGCGTGCTCTACTTCTGGCACTCGGTGGCGAATCGCCTGCTGACGGAGATGTGCAATCTGGTGGCCGATCTCAACCTCACCGACATGGAGACGTGCTACAAGGCGTTCCGCACGTCGTTCCTCAAGAGCATCCCCATCCGCAGCGACCGCTTCGGCATCGAGCCGGAGCTGACCATCAAGACCGCGCGGCGGCAGGTGCGCATCTATGAGACGCCCATCAGCTATCACGGCCGCACCTACGAAGAGGGCAAGAAGATCGGGCTCAAGGACGCGCTGGAGGCCGTCTACATCATCCTGCGCTACGCCTTCACCAACGACATCTACAAGGACTCGGGGCCGGACATTCTGCACGCGCTCTCGAAAGCCACGCGCTTCAATCGCTGGATGGGCGAGACCATCCGGCCGTACCTCGGCGAGCGGGTCCTCGAGATCGGCGCCGGAATCGGGAACCTGACGCGCGTGCTGGTGCCGCGCGTCCAGTGCTACGTGGCGGCCGACATCGACGGAGAGCACCTGGCGCGGTTGGCCACGCGGTTCCAGCATCGCCACAACCTGCACATCCGCCACTGCGACCTGGCGAATCCCGCCGACTTCACGGGCTTCGACGGAAGCATGGACACGGTGATCTGCCTCAACGTACTCGAGCATATGGAAGACGATCTCGAAAGCTTGCGCAACATCCACTCGGCGCTGCGGCCGGGCGGGCGCGCCATCGTGCTGGTGCCGCACGGCCAGGAGATCTTCGGAACGCTGGACACGGCGCTCGGCCACTATCGCCGGTATTCGCACCGCGAGCTGACCGGGAAGATGGAACAGTCCGGTTTCCGCGTGGAGAGGATATTGGACTTCAACCGGATCAGCCGCCCCGGATGGTACCTGAACGGGACGCTGCTCAAGCGCACCACGCTAGGCGCGCGGCAGCTTCAGCTCTTCGATCAGCTCGTCTGGCTGTGGCGGCGCATTGACCAGCACCTGCCGTGGCCGCCGACCTCCATCATCGCGGTCGCGGTGAAGGTGTAGCGCGTGCCGAGAGCGTCTTCAATTCGCCCTGGATCACGGCGTCCATGATGGCGGTGTCCATGGGTCCGTTGTAGTGCTTGCCGTTGACGAACAGCGTGGGCGTTCCCAAAACCCCGGCCCGCTCGCCCTGGTCGAGCTCCTTCTCGACGACGGGCTTGTACTTCCTCGATCTCATGTCGGCATTGAAGCGATCCATGTCGAGCCCCACATCCTTGGCCAGCTCCTCCATCTTCTCCGGCGAAAGCGAGCGGAAGTTGGCGTAGAGCTTGTCGTGCATGGGCCAGAACTTGCCCTGCGCGTGCGCCGCCAGCGCGGCCTCGGCGGCCAGCTCGGCCTGAGAGTGGATGTCGAGCGGGAACTCCTTGAACACCAGCCGGACATCGGTGGGATGCTTGGCCAGCAGGTTCTTCAGATTGCCGACGGCGACGGCGCAGTAGGGGCATTGAAAGTCGGAGAACTCGACCAGCGTGATCTTGGCGCCGGCCGGTCCGGTGGAGGGATCGTCGTTGATCGGAATCGAGACAGGCTCATCGAGCACGGGCGGCGCTTCGTTCATCTTGCGCTTCAGCTCGGCGCGAATATAGTCGATCGATTTGCCCTCTTGCAGCTCGCGCACCACCATGCTGGCCAGGTTGCGGCTGCGGCCGCATTTCGAATCCTTCACCCGGCACTCTGCAATCTTGAAAGTGCAGCCGCAGTTGCATTGCTCGGTGCGCAGCAGGTTCAGCAGAGCGTGCTTCTGCTGGACGGAGAGGCCGCTTTGATCCAGGCCGGGGAATTCGGTCATCGTCTGCCACGCCTCGGGCGCCTGGGCCGAGGCGGCGGCGAGGCACAGAACTCCGGCCATCAAAAGTCGGGTGACGGATTGGCATGACGAGGACACCTGATACCAGTGTAATCGAAGCCCGCGCCAAATGCCTCGTTTGACAGCAGCGGCGTGGGCCGGTATTCTCGCGGGATTATGGAAGCGGACGAGCTGCTCGGCTGGCGCAAGGAATTTCCCACCCTCGCAACCACGGTCCACATGATCAGCCACTCGCTGGGCGCGATGCCGCGGCGCACGTACGCGCGCATGCAGGAGTACGCGGAGACCTGGGCGTCGCGCGGCATTCGCGCATGGGAAGAGGGATGGTGGGAGATGCCGGTGGCGGTGGGCGATCTGATCGGCCGCATCATCGGCGCCGGAGCGGGCGAGGTCGTCATTCAGCAGAACGTCTCGACGTGCGTGGCGACGGTGCTTTCGTGCTTCGACTGGAGCGGGCGGAGGAACAAGATCGTCTCGGAAGCGGCGAACTTCCCCTCGAACCTGTACCAGTGCCACGCACTCGAGAAGTTGGGCGCGCGCGTGATGACGGTCGAGTCGAACGACGGGATGGGCGTGCCGCTCGAACAGATGCTCGCGGCGATCGATGGCGAGACGCTGCTGGTGTTTGTGTCGCACGTGCTGTTCCGCAGCTCGTTCATTCAAGACCTCGAGGCCATTACGCGGCGCGCGCACGAGACGGGCGCAATGGTGCTCGCGGACATCTACCAATCGGCCGGGACGGTGCCGGTGGACGTGCGCGGGCTGGGCATCGATTTCGCCACCGGCGGCTCGGTAAAGTGGCTGTGCGGCGGGCCCGGCGCGGGTTACCTCTGCGTGCGCCGCGATCTCTGGCCGAAACTGGAGCCGCGCTTCACGGGATGGGTAGCGCACGCGCGGCCCTTCGGATTCGAGACCGGTGAGATCGACTACGCTCACGACGCTTTCCGGTTTCTCAACGGCACGCCGGCGATTCCAGCGATGTATGCGGCGCGCTCGGGCTACGAGATCATCGCCGAGATCGGCGTGGAGAAGATCCGCGCGAAGTCCCTGCGGCAAACCGCGAAGCTGATCGGGCTGGCCGAGGAAGCGGGCTTCCGCGTCAACTCGCCCAAGCATGCCGATGAGCGCGGCGGCACGGTAGTGATCGACGTTCCCGATGGCGCCCGGGTGACCCAAGAGCTGCTGCGGCGCAACTTTCTGGTGGATTTCCGGCCGGGTGCGGGGATTCGCGTGGCGCCGCATTTCTACTCGACCGACGAGGAGGTCGAGTTGATCATCCGCGAGATGCGCGCGATCGTGGGGTAAGAGGGCCAGGCCAGTCAAACGACGGCCGGGATGCCGAGGCTCCTGGTTTTGACGGGTGACATGGCGGCCTCGGGGCAATAGCGTTTAATGATCTCGAGCGCCATTTCGGCGCGGCGGACGCGCTCGCGCGAGAGTGCGATCACGGTGCTCTCGATGTGCGTGCCGCTCGGGTAGACATCGGGCGCGTTGCGCAATCCGAACTTGAGATAGATGGGCGAGGCCACGCGGATGAGGTCCGGGATCTCGTAATAGCGGATGAAGCCGCCGATGTTGTCGGGGGCTTCGACGTAGAAGTCGATGGGCGCGTCGATGGCGGTGCGGATGGCCGCGATCTGCGGAATGGTGAGGTCGGATGGGATGTTGATGGTGTTGGCGCCGAGCAATTCCAGGATGCGGGCGGAGGCGGGATTGGTGGGGGCCATCATGACCGAGGTCTTGATGACGAGATCGACGGGAAGGTCGCCGGCGGCGCGCATGTTGCCGACGATTTGCAGGATGCCGATGTCGGAGACGAGCACACTGCGCAGACCCAGGCGCACGGCGCGCTTCACATCTTCCATGGCGAAGACGAGCTGATCGGCGCCGCGCAGCGCGAGGCCGAGCGTGCGTCCCGCGGCGGAGAAGGCTTGCGCTCCGATGTCGAAGGTGGCGCGCGGGCCGATGAAGAGATTGACCTCGATGCCGGCTTTGCGGCCGATTTCGAGCATCTCGGAGATTTCGGCGTCGGTCATGAGCATGATGCCGCTGCCCTGGCTGACGCGATGCACGGGGACGCGGCGGTCATCGGCTTCGCTCAACACGGCGGAGAGCACGCGGGGGCCTTCGGTAGAGGGAATTTCGAAGCGGTACTGGCCGCCATCGGGAAAGCGCTTGATGGAAGCTGGGCAGTCGTTCAGGTCGCGGCCGGGCAGGCCGCGGTGCTCCAAAAACTCGCGCGAGTTTTTCATGCGTCGATTCCTTCCTGTAACTCGAAGCCGCATTCGGCGACGGGGGCGCGCAGCACCTCGGATTGGCGGCCATGCAGAGCGAACACCTGGCGCACGAGGTCGCAGACCTGCTCGTATCCGCGCTCGTAGAAGACGAGGATGGATGGGCCGGCGCCGCTGAGCACGCAGCCGAGCAGGCCGGGCGCACGCAGCTTCAGAATCTCATCGAGGCCGGGCACGAGCGGCACGCGATAGGGCTGGTGGAACTTGTCTTCGAGGGCGGCGGGAAAGGCGGCGGCGGTGCCGGTGGCCAGGGCGGCGATGAGCAGCGCGGCACGCTGCACGTTAAAAATGGCTTCGGCGCGAGGATAGCAATCGGGCAGCACGGCGCGGGCTTCGGAGGTAGGCAGCATGAAATCGGGCACCACGACGCCGACGCCGAACTGGGGCGGCATGTTGAGGCGGACGGTGCGGGCGACGCCGCCGGAATCGATGGCGCTGGCGACGATGGAACCCAGGACGCAGGCAGCGACGTTATCGGGATGGCCTTCGAGGCGCGCGGCTTCATCCAAAATGCGCAGCGGTTTCCAGCGGAGATCGAGGAGCTTGTCGGCGATGACGACGCCTGCGGTGAGCGCGGCGGCGCTCGAGCCGAGTCCCTTGCCGACGGGAATGTCGTTGCGGATGCGCAGCTCGATGGGCGGCATGGTCATGTGCACGTCGCGGGCGACAGCCAGGGCGGTTTGCCAGATGAGATTGTCTTCGCCGGCGGAGATGGCTTCGGCGTCACGGCCTTCAACTTGGATTGAAAGCTGTGAACTCGGGCGAAAGCGGCACTCGAGGTAGACACCCAACGCCAGTCCAAGCGCATCGAAGCCAGGGCCGAGGTTCGCGCTGGAGGCCGGTACGCGGAGCGAAGACCAGGGCATAAGGGGACATTATAGCGATGCCGGACGGTGGGGAAGTTTGCGTCTGCGCGGAGGGATCTGGCGGCGTGGCGGGCGCGTCCGCGGCGGCGTCCGGTGTCCGGTTCTGGGAATGGGTTTGATTTTCGAAATTGTTTTCTGGCGGGTCGGGGGCGGGCGGAGTGTCACGCATCCGCTGGAGTTCGTGGAGGGCGCGGTAGAAGGAGCGCTCGATGCGGGTTTCGTAGCGCGAAAGCGTTTCGATGGAGCGGGAGCCGCCGGTGTCGTAGACGAAGGCGCGGGCGCGGGGATCGAGCGAGTTGTCGCCGTCGTCGCGGAGCTGGGAGATGCGGACGTTGAAGAGGCCGGTTTCGAGGGCGCGTAGTCGGCGCAGGCGCCAGGCGGAGATGGCCATCTGCTCGACGAGCAGGATTTCGGTAGGGCCGGC
>JASHOO010000428.1 GCA_030041035.1 Bryobacteraceae bacterium
TTCACAGTGAACGTGTTGCCATGGAGCATGCCAGAGAAGTCGAAACTGGTGATATCGGTAGTGAAGATCCCGAGCGGGTTGATGCTCGGGTTCCGGCCTATGTATTTAATGTCGGCGGTGCCGGTTAACATGAGATCGCCGACAAACATACCGGGGACGCCGCTATTGTCGACAAATACTTCGGCGGAATCCACAGCGTCGACCACCACCACTTCATTTCCACCCACCTCGGTGTCGGAAGTCGTCACGAAATCGGTAATGACGGCATCCTCAACGCACCGGTCGAGCGCGGTGATGCAGACGCCGCCCAGCGAATATGCGCCGGAGGCGGGGGGCAAGACCACAGTGGACTGAATTACATCCGCACGAGATGACGTCAAACCTAGAGTCAGAGCAGTAAGTATTAAGCCGGCAATTCGCACTCTTGCGGCTGTCGCGATAGGAGTCACGTTATGCCTCCGCCGGATCAGTGTATCGCGAAGGGCGGTGTTGAGAGCCTACGAAAGTGTAAACTCTAGGCGAATTCCGGATTATCCATCACAATTACGGTGAATATCAGGGAGAAACCAGCGTCGTCGAGCCAGGTAAATCCCCAGGGGGAAGAGACGAAAAGACCGGAAATGCCTCCGCATTTAGAGACAAACTGATGATCGGAACCGTGGAGGTGATCTCGACCATACCGGTGAAGCTTTGCAGGTTGAGCAGCGGGCCGAGGTTGGACGAACCATGCGAGAGAGGCCCGAGTTGGACCTCGGTACTTCCAAGCGAAGTCCCGGATGCGCTGAACACGGTGAAGGTGACGGTGGCCGACTGACTGACGGAAGGGTTGGCGTAGGCGACGCCGGTAGCGGTTTGGGCGAAGGTCACGAACTTGGTGGTGGGCGCGGTCTCGGCGTTGACGCTGGCTTCTCCGGTTGGGGTTCCGGAACTATTGTAGAAGCGAAAGAGCAGGCTGGCCATGATGGGGGCGGTGCAGGCGGTTTGGGCCCATCCCTGGCTGACCGCGGCAGAGGCACTGGCTACAGTCTCGTCATGGAAGGATTGTCCGGCGGTGAGCGTATCGGTGCGAGTGGAAACCGGCTGTTGGGTAAATGGCACCGGGAGGGTAGCGCCAGTGTTGGAATAGAAGGTGGTAAGGCAGGTGACGGTATCCGGCGAGTAGTTGATGTAAGTGAGGGTCATCTGCCAACCGCCGCCAAAGGCGAGGTGGGAGAAATAATAGCTCTGGGATGCAATGGTGGTGGTTCCGGAACCGGTAGAGATAAACGTGAGGTTTCCCGACTTGTCGGACGTGATGGTGGTGGTGTAGGTGAAGGATCCGGAGCCGCCGGCGAAAATCCCGGTTCCGTCAGTAATAGTGGCTGTTCCGGAGACCACGTTTTTGGAAACGGTCGGCACTGATGTGGCTGTCCAAGTGCTTCCGTCGGGGAAAGTAACCTGGAATGTGATTCCGAATGATCCACTTTTTGACCCGCCGACGAAGCTGACCGAAGTGAACCCGTAAGGTGAAAACGTCCCGGAGCCCTGGAGTGAGAAGGAGCTGAGGGTACCCGTACCTGTTCCGCTCAGGGAAAACGAGAAGGCGGTTTGGGCGTTTGCGGTATTCCAGCGACCGGGAGCCAGCAGCATGGTTCCCACCAGCGCCAGCAGCCAGGCGTAGCGTTTCATTTTGAATGAAGTTGTCATGTTTGCCTCAAAAGTCACCCGTGTAGAGGGTTACCTGAGGATTGTAACGCGCAGGCGGCCGCGATGGCAGCAGAAACGGCCGGGGTATTCATGAATGGCCAGCATCATTGCAGTTTCGGCGTTCCGGAGGGGGCGAAATTCAGCTTCGGCTCCCGAGTGACGGCATCGTGCAGTGCCCTGAGAACTTCGTTGTCCATTTCTATCGCATGTTGGATGTCGGCGGGATAACGCACGGAGTACTGAAGGCCCGCGTCGGTGAAACGCAGCCGGCTCTCCGGCTTCGGCGGGTCGAGATGGACGTCGCCGGATCTCTCGACCTGTGTGTATTGGCGCTCGATCCGTTCGCTGTACTTGTGGTAGACCGATTCCACGGCCGCGTTGCAGGTTCTTTCCGCGAGCTGGAAGTCGGCGTCCGGGGCGAGCGTCAGCGCCACCGTGTGCCATACGTAATCGATTCCGGGGAGTTGCTTGTACAAAGCCGAGGGCTGAAATATCACGGAGTTCGAAAAGACCACCACGCGACCGGTGGAGCGCAGGTCGGGGCCCGTGCCGGCAAGTTCCATCAGGTAGATGCGGACGAAGCCGATCTCAATGACTTCGCCGGTGACGCCTGAAATGGTCACGCGATCTCCCACGCGAAGCCCATAGCGGCCAATCAGGAAGAAGTAGGCGACGATGGACAGAATGGGGCTTTGCAGCGCGACGGCAACACCTGCGGTGACGAATCCGGCGTAGGTGGCGAGCGAACCGAACTCGCTCACCAATCCGAAGATCACGGCCAGCGCGATAGTGGCGGCCACGAGCACCCTGCGCACCACCAGAAACTGGCGCCGGCGCCGGGTATCACTGACATAACGGAAGGTGGCCCGCCGCCAAAGCTCGCTGATGAGGAGCACCACCGCGATCACGATGGCCAACGTTGCAAGGCGAACGAGCAGATACCGCCCGGCGCGGGCCGATTCCCGGCCCAACACGCCGACCGACTCCTCGAGATAACTCCGCCCCGCGCCGACGGCGATACCTTCTTCATGAAGGGGCACGATTGCGGTGGAGAGCTGCTTGAACCGTCCGGCCAACGCGCTGAGCTGCTGTTGCGCCGCGCGAAGCTGTGCTGCATCCTGGCTACCGGCCTGGCCTACGATCTGATTACTTTGCTGAATGGCGCTACGTGCCTCGTTGGCCAACGGAACCTCGAGCTGGGCGATGCTTACCGCCAGCGCTTCGGTCGAGTTTCGCCGATCCTCCAGTTGCGTGCGGCTGCTATGGATACTAAATAGCTCGGTGACAAGCCCAAGCACACCGGCGGAATCGGTAGAGAATTGCGGTGCCGAGGCGGTTGCTTTTTGTCCGTTTGCGGGCGCGGCAGGGCCGGAACTCTTGCCGGTGGCTTCGGGGACCGATTGCTCCAATTCGCTAATTTGAGCGGCGAGGGTGCCGCCGCCGGACCCGATGGCCCCTGTGAAGGTGACCAGGTTTTGCACGGCAGCTTGAATTTCTTTAGCCAGGCCGAGTTCGGCGTTGAGCTCGTCCCGCTGTGCCGCCAGCAACTCACGCTTACCGCCCGTGGCCTTCTGAAGCTGTGCCTCGATCTGCGCGATTTTCGACTGTACGGCGTCAACCCGGGCGGCAGCTTTCGCGGAGGATTGCTGGAGGTTCCCCGAAGGAGCCGGATTGCGACGATTCTCCTCCGCCTCGATCAGTGCATCCTCCGCCCAGGCAAACTGGAAAGCGAGCTGGAGCGCTTTCAAGGAAGTCTGGTGAAGGTTATCGCGCATGAGCACATCGGCGGCCGATGGTTCGATCGAATTCAGATCGTGATACCAGGCGATCACCTGCTCGAGGTGCGCGACCAGATCGTGGGAACGAAACGAATCGGGCGGAGCAGCGCGGGCCAGCGGAGCGAGTGCGAATAGTACGAAAAGGAACAAATGTTCACAGATTCGCCCGCAGTAAAACTTCACGCTGTCAGGATAGCCGCTCGGTGCGCACGATTTCCTTGTAAGCTTACGGGCCGCCATGCCGCGTGTCAGCAGGCTGAGGAAGACACGGTGCGTCCGGATACCAGTTTGTCGAGGGAATCCCGAAGCTGGTCCAGCTTATTTTCCAAGCGCTGCCGTTTAGCCTGATCCTCCACGCCCGGAAGTAGCTGCACGGCGTTTGCGTAGATCGCCTTGGCTCTACTGTAGAGCGGACTGGCGCAGTCCGGAGCCGCGGAGGCGCACTGTACGCCAAGCTCCAACGCATTGGCGATGACGTGCACCAGACCCCGATCCGTCTTGGCGCGAAGTTTGGCGAGTTTGGACACTTCTGACACGGCAGTCATTGAAGATTCTCCGGAAAGAGTGTTGCTCCACTACGCTGTGGCAAGAGCCAACTAATACAAAAAATCCCAGGCTCGTTTGTATAGACGTTACAAGGGCCGCTAAGGTTCACAAAGAGCGAAGAAATTTTTCAGCGCCCGTTGGTTCCAAATCTTACGGAAGGTGAATAATTGTGAGATCCAAAAACATCAGCGCGCGTGACGGCTCTTCCACACGAAGTACCCGATGATGGTTTTTCCATCCTGGATTTTATTGGTGCGGATCATTTGCTCGATCTGTTGCGGAGAGAACCAGCGGGTTTCGATACGCTCGTCATCCATGGGATGCGCTTCGCCGGCGGTGAGGTCCAGCGCAAGGAAGATGGTCATTCTCTCGGAGACGTAGCCGGGGCTGGGATAGAAGGAGATGAGCTTCTGCCAACGGCGGGCGCGATAGCCGGTTTCTTCGATCAGCTCGCGCCTGGCGGCCTGGAGCGCTTTTTCGCCGGGATCGAGTTTACCCGCGGGAAGCTCCCATAGGTACGCGCGTGCGGGCAGGCGATACTGGCGAACGAGCAGGATGCGGCGCTTGTCATCGACCGCCATCATCACGGCCGAGCCTGCATGGCGGACGATGGAGCGCTTGATCTCGTAGCCGGTGGCATCGCGCGCATCGTCTTCGGTGACCCAGAACAGGCGGCAGCGGTAGAGTTCGTTCGACGCGATCAGCTTCATGAATCCGCCTTCTGCACCTGAACCGGCCCGAACTTTTCGAGTGGTTTCGCGATTTGAGCCGCATCACCGACCACGACAATGGTGGCGTCCTCAGGGTTCATATACTTGTGTGCGGCGGCCTGAATCTGGCCGGGCTCAACCGAGCGCACGCGTGTGGTGAACATTTCGAGATAGTCGTTAGGCAGCCCCATGGTTTTAACGAGATCGATCTGATCGGCGAGCGAGGCCTGGGTTTCCAGGCTGATGAGGAATTCGCCGCAGATGTAGTTCTTGAAGTCGGTCAGCTCGGCGGCGGTGACGGGCGCCTGGGCCATCTGCGACAGGTTATCGAGCATGGCTTCCACGCCGCGGCTGACTTCCTCATTGCGCACCTGCGTGACAGCGGTGAAGACACCGGCGTCCTGGCGGCGATCGAGCTCGCTATGGGCGTCGTAGGCCAGGCTCTGTTTTTCGCGCACGTCGAGGAAGAGGCGCGAACTCGCGCCGCCGCCGAGGATGGCATTTCCCACCAGCAGCGGATAAAAGTCGGGATCCGTGCGCGTGGCGGCGAGGCGGCCGATGTAGATGTCGGCCTGGACGGAACCGGGCCGGTCGACCAGCACGAATTGGCGCCGGCTCCCGGGGAAGTCCTTCGCGGGTGCGGCGGGCAACGGTTTTTCTGCCCATGCGGCGAAGTGATGGTGGACGAGCTTCAGCATCTCCGGCTGCGGCGGAAGCTGTCCGACCAGCAGCAGAAGGGCGTTGTTCGGTACCAAAAAGGTATCGCGGAACTGGACGATCGAGTTGCGCTCCATGCGGTCGAGCGACTCCATAGTCGCCGAGACGAAGGAGTAGGGATGGCTGCCGAACACGAGGGCATCGAACTTCTCGTGGGCGAGGAAAGCCGTCTGCGAGCGCTTGGCGCGCAGCGTCTGCTTAGCGTTCTGTTTACGCAGCGCGACTTCGTTTTCGGGAAAATTGGCATTGAGCGCGACGTCGGCCATCAGACCGAGGAGCTTCGCGGTATTTTCGGCCAGAACACTGCCGCCCAGGGTAAAGATGTCGGGCGACGTTTGGCCACTGAGCGTGGCGCCGATGGAGGTGAGCTCTTCGGCGAGGTCGCGGAAAGAGCGGGTGGCCGTGCCTTGTGTCAGCAAACCGGCTACTATGCCGGCGAGACCGGGCAGTCCCTGCGGGTCGAACTTGGAGCCGGCCTGGATGCTGAGGCGCATGCTGACCAGCGGGAAGCGCGCATCCTCCACCAGCACGACTGAGACGCCATTGGGCAGCGTGGTTTCGTGCACGGGCGGCATCTTGAACGAGGGGATGGGCGGAGTCTCAGGCGGCTTGGTGCGATTGATCGTTTGGGCCATCGGCATTGGTTCAGTGGTTCTCCTGGGGCGCCGGACGGATCTCGAGAACGGTGCGCCGTTCGGGCGTGAGGTATTTTTTCGCCACGTCTTGAATCTGAGCGGGCGTAACGGCAAGGAAGTTTTTGAGGTCGGTATTGATGAGCTCGGGCTGGCCGTCGAAGAGTTCATAGCGACCGAGCAACTGGGCACGGTGCAGGGAACTCTGGAGAGAAGTGATGTGCTCGGATCGGAGAAAGGTGCGGGCGCGTGCGAGCTCTCTCGGGTCCACGCCGTCATTCTGGATTTTGGCGATTTCCTCCTGGGCCTGGTCGACAATCTGCTGCGGCGTGAAGTTGGGTTTGTGGAGCAGGAAGACGGCGTAATCGCCGGGATCTTTGTAATCCGAGGTGGAAGCGAAGGGGAAACCGATCTCGGCCTGGAATTGGATCAGTGATTCCTTCCCCTTGATCAGGTTGAGCTGGAAACGGGAGCTGGGACCTCCGGTGAGGAGCACATCGAGCATGGCAAGCGCGTAGTAGCCGGGCGAGCGCCGGGTGGGGGCTGGATAACCGACGATGACGGCGGGCACGCGCGCATGTGCGTCGTGATAAACGCCGGTGCGCGGCGTGGGGTTGGGGGGTTCGGTCAGATCGGGCTTCGCCGGTTTGGTTTGCGCGGGGATATCGCCGAAGTATTGTTCGATCAGCTTCCTGGCTTCCGGGATCTGAATATCGCCGACGACGACGAGGACGGCGTTGTCGGGCGCATAGTACGTTTTGAAGAATTTGGCCACGTCGTCGACAGAGGAGGCGTTTAGATCCTCAAAAGATCCGATCAGCGAGTGTGAGTTCTGCCAGTTCTGAAACGCCAATTCCGGCCAGCAGTCGACGAGGGCGGTCGAGTAGGGGCGGTTATCGACGCTCAGGCGGCGCTCCTGCTTGACGGCTTCCTTCTGGTTGTCGAGGTTCTCCTGGGTGATGGCCAGGCTCCGCATGCGGTCGCTCTCCAGCCACAGGCCGACCGCCAGTTTGTTAGAGGGAAGCACCTCGAAGTAATCGGTGTAATCGGGATGCGTGGAGCCGTTGAGCGTGCCGCCGTTGGATTCGACGAGTTTGAAATGCATGCCCTTGGGAACGTTAGCGGAGCCTTCGAACATCATGTGCTCGAACAGATGGGCAAATCCGGTGCGGCCTTTTTCTTCGACGCGCGCGCCGACGTCATACATCATGTAGAGCGTGATGACGGGAACGGCATTGTCGCGCGAGAGTATTACGCGCATGCCGTTCGCCAGCGTGTATTTCTCGATGGGAATCACCGGTTGCGCGGTTGGTGGGGTCACATGATTTCTCAGTTCCGGCGAAGAGCCTGTTGGAATTTGTCGGCGGCCAGCGTGTTGAGCACGTCGCCTGGACCGAGCCAGCCGCGCCGCGCGGTCACGACGCCATACCACATATTGTGCAGGTGTTTGGGGTGGTGTGCGTCGGTGGAAATTGTAAACTTTGCGCCACGGGACTTGGCGGTACGCACGAGCGGTCCGCTCAGATCGAGGCGCTCCGGGCTGGCATTGATCTCGAGCCAGACGCTGCGCTTCACGGCTTCCGCCACGATACGGTCGAAATCGAAAGGAAAGGGCTCACGCTGCGTCAACAGGCGGCCGGTGGGATGGCCAAGAATGCGCAACTGGGGGCATTCGAGCGCACGCAGCAGACGGCCGGTCATTTCGGCGGCTTCCTGGTTCATGTGGCTGTGGACGCTGCCGATGACGAGATCGAGTTCGGCGAGCGCATCACTGGCGAGATCAAGCGCACCATCCCTCATGATGTCGCATTCAAGGCCGGAGAAGATTCGGATGCCGAGATCGTGCTGATTCAGCTCACGTACGTGGCGGGCGAAAGCAACGGCGCGTTTTTCGTCCAAACCGTTGGCCATGGCGATGGCTTTCGAATGGTCGGTGATGGCGATGT
>JASHOO010000429.1 GCA_030041035.1 Bryobacteraceae bacterium
ATTCCGGCTACAGCTCCATGAAGAAGGTCGATGGCCGCGTGGCCGTCCAGTTGAAGGCGTACGGCGTCGAGCTGGGCCGTCTCGATCTGCGCGTCGACGTTCCTCACCGCACTCTGGTCTCCGCCGAATGGAAACGCATTCCCATCAACTCCAAAACCATCGCGCCGGATCCTGACATGGCCGCTGCCGTGGCCGGCTGGGAAGCCAAGGTTTCCAAGATCGTGGATATCCCTATCGGCGTCGCCAAACGCAAGCTCGGCCAGCGGGATCTGCGCACGTTGGTGGAGCGCGCTATGGCCGAGGAAACCGGCGCCGACATCGCCTGGATCAATCCCGGCAACATCCGCGATGTGCTGCCGCAAGGCGAGATCCTGGTGCGCAGCGTTTGGAATGTGTTGCCCTTCGACGATCGCGTGGTCACCGGCCACTTCCTCGGCAGCCAGCTTCCGCCGGCCGTCGCGCGCGAATTTCCGCTCGATCCCAACAAGTTCTACACGGTCGCGGTCACCGATTACACCGTGGCCAATCAATCGTCGCCCAACCAGCTCGCCATCGCCGGACTCAAGTTTTCGAAGACCGGCCCTCTTCAGCGCGATGTGGTCATCGACTGGATCAAGCGCAAGCGGGTTGTCGATTAAGGCCACACATGTCAGGCCTGGGAGGAATCATGTTCGATCACGCCAACGCCGTCGAAATTTCCGCCGTCACCAAAACCTTCGGCACTGTCGCCGCGGTGGATAATCTCTCGCTCGCAGTTCCAGGGGGCTCCGTCTACGGCTTCATCGGCCCTAACGGCTCGGGAAAAACCACCACCATGCGCATGATCGCCGGCATCTTCTATCCCGATTCCGGGACGGTGCGCGTGTTTGGCCGCGAGGTCTCCGGGGCGCGGTCCGACCACGTCGCCTACCTGCCCGAAGAGCGCGGTCTGATTCGCAAGATGCAGGTCCAGGCGCTGCTCGAATTCCACGGCGAGCTGCGCAGCGGCCGCAACGTTACCGCCGAGGTACAGGCGTGGCTCGCCCGCCTTGGTCTCGCTCATTGCGCCAAGCAGAAGGTCGAGACCCTCAGCAAGGGCATGAGCCAGAAAGTGCAGTTCATCGCCACCGTGGTTCCGCAACCCAAGCTGCTAATCCTCGACGAGCCCTTCACGGGGCTCGATCCCGTCAGCGCCGACCAGATTCGCGATGCCGTCTTTGACCTGCGCCGCCGCGGCACCACGGTCATTCTCAGCACCCATGATATGAGTGTGGCCGAAACCATGTGCGACTACATCTTCATGATCTTCCGCGGCAGGAAAGTGCTCGATGGCACCCTCGCCGCCATTCAGGAGCAGTACGGAAACGATACCATTCGCGTCTCGATCGAAGATGGCGCCATCCCGGATCTTCCGGGCATCGAAAAGGTTCGCGACCTCGGAGTGGTTCAGGAGCTGCGCATCTCGCGCGGCTGCGATCCGCAGGAGCTGTTGCGCACTCTGGTAGCACAAACCCGCGTGTCCAGCTTCTCCGTCATGAAGCCGTCGCTTCACGACATCTTCATACGCATCGCCGGCCCCGCCGCCGAGGAGGTGAAGGTTGCGTAGAATTCTGCTCATCGCCAAGCGCGATTACCTGATGTCCATCCGCACCAAGACCTTCATCATCGGCCTGATCATGGCGCCGCTTCTATTCGGCGGCGGCTTCCTGGGCCTGGCGCTGATGAATGCGAAACCCGATATCGCCGACCGGCACGTCGCCATTCTCGATTGGACCGGGCAGGCAGCCGCGCCTATCGTCCAGGCCGCCCAGGAGAAGAACGCCAAGGAGCTTTTCAACAAGAAGACGGGAAAACAAGAGGCGCCCCGGTACTACTTCGAGACCGTCACCCCAGATCCGCAGGCACCGGATTTGCAGCGGTTGCAACTGTCGGAGCGTGTGCGCCGCGGCGTGTTATTCGCATTCCTCGAAATCGGCTCGGGTGTGCTGCATCCGCGCGATGACGGCGACACGCCCGCCGCCGCTGATCGCGTGGGTTTCTACAGCAACTCATCCGGCATCAGCGATGTCCGCTCCTGGCTTGCCGATGCCGTCGACACCGGTCTGCGCCGCGTCCGCCTCGCGCAGCTCGGCGTCGACCAGAAGAATTTCCACGACGTGCTCGCTTCGGTTTTCGTCGAGCCCATGAGCCTGGCGGTGAAAGATGAAGCAGGCCAGATCGGCCCTGGGGTGAAGAAGAACGAAGCCGCCGATTTCGGCGTCCCCTTCACTGTGATGGCGCTTCTCGGCATGATCGTCATCATGGGAGCCTCACCCATGTTGTCGTCGGTCGCCGAGGACAAAAGCAACCGGGTCTTCGAGATGATGCTCGGCTCGGCCACGCCTTTTGAGCTGATGATGGGCAAGGTGCTGGCGGCCATGGGCCGCTCCGTCACCAGCTCCATCTTCTACGTGGCGGGCGGCACGTTCGTTCTCTACGGGCTGGCCATCGCCGGCCTGGTCCCCTTGTCCATTTACCCGTGGTTTTATGTTTATCTGCTCACCGATCTGATGTTCCTGTGTGCATTCGCCGCGGCGCTCGGCGCCAGTTGCTCGAGCCCCCAGGATGCCCAGCAGCTCGCCATCATCCTGCTCATGCCGGTCATGATTCCGTACTTCCTGTTCATGCCCGTGATGACGCAGCCCAACGGCGCGATGGCCACGACGCTGTCCCTCTTCCCGCCGTTCACGCCCATGTTGATGCTGCTGCGCCTGGCCATGCCGCAGGGCGTTCCCGCCTGGCAACCCTGGGCCGGCCTTGCCGGCACGCTGGCGTGCACCGTGCTTCTGACCTGGGCCGCCGCCCGCATCTTTCGCGTCGCCATTTTGATGCAGGGCAAGACG
>JASHOO010000430.1 GCA_030041035.1 Bryobacteraceae bacterium
TCGCCGGCCGTTTCCACCACCAGGAACACGATACCGCCATCGTAGGCCTGAGAGAACGGCAGAAATACGTGCGGCAGAGTGACCTCGTTCATAGAACGAATTTTGCTATCGCGCGCCACGCCCACTACCTGGAGGGTTCGGGGATGGTCGCAGCCCATCTGAAATGTGCGGCCCACGGCCGGCTGATCGGGCCATAAGCGGCGGGCCAACGTCTGATTCACAATGGCCACAGGCGAGCTGTCCGCTTTGTCGGTGTTCGCGAAATCGCGCCCTTCGAGCAGGGGGGTTCGCAGCGTATCGAGAAAGCCTCGATCGATTGTCATGTTGGTGGCGGGCGTGGGATGGTCTCCTTCATGCGCGACGCAGGTGGCCGCAATGCCCGCGGCGTACAGCGGCAGGCGTGTCGTGAGCGAGGCGCTGCGAACGCCGGCGAGTGCGCGCAACCGAGCGAGCGTCTGATCGTAAAAAACGCGGCCTGACGCCAGCGTGAACTGGGGAGCAGGTACGAAGGCGGGGGCGTACAGGCGATTGGCGCTGGCAAAACCGGGATCGAGATTGTGGAACCGGACGATGAGACGCGCGAACAGGCCTGCCGTCAGCAATAGCACCAGCGAAAGAGCGATCTGCCCCGTGAGCAGTGCGAGGCGCAGCCGCAGCCGTCCGCCGGTGATGCTCGCTCCTTTGAGCACGGCCGCCAGGTCCCCGCGGCTTGATTGCAGAGCGGGCAGAAGTCCGAATGACAGCGCGGCGAGCAGCGCCATGGAGCCCGTATAGAGGAGCACGCGAAAGTCGAGTGGCAGATCGAGGCGGAACATTTCGCCGAACGGCAGCATGGGAAGCGCCGCCACCAACAGGCGGTTGGTGGCATACCCGACGAAGATGCCGCCCGCGCCGCCGAGGAGGCCCAGCGCCAGATTTTCGGTCATCAACTGGCGCAGCACGCGTGCCCGGCCGGCGCCCAGTGCGAAACGTACGGCAATCTCACGGTGCCGCCCAATGCCGCGCGCCAGCAGCAGATTCCCTACGTTCATACAGGCGATGAGCAGTACCAGCGCCACCACGGCCATCAGTAAAATTACGACCGGCATTGCCTGGCGGCGACCCACCGGATTCGGAATGCCGCGCACCAGTTCTAACAGGAGAGGCGCTTCGGTACCCTTTGCCATATCCGGATTCTCGCGGTGAATCAGTGTGGAGACGGCGTTCAGCTCGGCAGCAGCCTGCGAGACTCCGACACCGCGCTTCAGGCATGCGAATACCATGGCGCGGCGGTTGTCGGCGTCATTGCCGGCCCAATAGCGGAACGGCACCCAAAGGTCGATGCGCAACGGCGCGTAAATACCGGCGAATTCAGGCGGCGCGACACCGACCACCGTGTACGTGTGCGATTCCGAGCGGATGGTTTTACCGAGCACACCCGGGTCGCCGTGAAACAACTGCTGCCACGCGTGATAGCTGATGACGGCCGCCGGCTCGTCCTCGCGCGTGAACCATCGGCCCATGGCGGTGCGCGCACCGAGCACAGCGGCGTAATTGGCCGAGACTGGCTCGGCGCCGATCAGTATGGCGTTGCCTTCGAAGCTGAGGTCGGACTCTTCCGGCTCTGAGATTGCCAACCCCTCGAGCGATTGGTTGCGGTCGCGGAGGAGACGATATTCGAGGTAAGAAAACAGGGCACTGCCGCCGCGGCTGAGGACCGCTACGCGATCGGCGTGGCCCACCGGCAATGGGCGGAGGTAGACGGAGTCGAGCAGGCTGAAGATGGAAGCGTTCACGCCGATGCCGAGCGCGAGGCAGAGGAGCGCCAGCAGGGTGAAGGCCGGTGATTTGCGGAGCAGACGGATGGCTAGCGCGAGATCGTGCATAAGGGTTTTGACACCGCACGGCGGGGGATTGTTCCGCAGGGGTAGGCAGATGCCAAGCTTTGGAGCGGAACCCAGGATACTAGTCGGGAATCCGCTGCGCCCAGCATGCTTGACACGTGTTCGTTTCCGGCGCATACTTCCATAGACATCTAGGAATCATGAGCAAATCCGGCGGATATAAGCAGCTCGAAAAGGGTTGTTGCAGTTTAACGCGGATTGTGCCGAAGGTGCTGCGGTACGCCTAAGGAAAGCCATGTCTTGGTGGAATCGCCTCGCCGGCACCCTTCGCAAGAACAAGCTGGAAGATCAGCTCGATGACGAACTGCAATTCCACATTGAAATGCGGACCAAGGAGTTCCTGGCGGCGGGGATGGCACCCCAAGAAGCCCGGCAGCGTGCCCACCGTCTGTTCGGCAACCAACTTCTGCTGAAAGAAAGGACGCGCGACATGGATACGTTCGAGTGGCTGGAGACGCTCTGGCAGGATTTGCGCTACGCCGGACGCATGCTGCGCAAGAGCCCGGGATTCGCCGTCGTGGCCATTATCACACTGGCGCTTGGCATCGGCGTGAATACCGCCATTTTCAGCATGGTGAACGCGCTTGTGTTTCGGAGATTGCCGGTGCCCGCGCCTGACGAAATGGTCTCCCTGCTGCGTCACGACAAAACACAAGGCTTTGACGACAGCTTCTCCTTCCCCGACTTCGAAGACATTCGCACTCAGTCTGCCGGAGTGTTTCGCGACATGGCCTGTTCGCAGATTTTTCAAACCGACGGGTTCGGCATGAACGGCCACACTGAGCCCATGTGGACCGTTTTCGTCACCAGCAACTTTTTCCAATTGATGGGAATCCAGCCGGCTTTAGGCAGCTTTTTCCACGTATCTGACGGCAAACTGGCGACCGCGGATCCCGTGGTCGTGCTGGGCTACTCGTTTTGGAAAACGCACCTCGCCAGCGATCCGAATGTCGTCGGGAAAAAGGCGACGATCAACGGGCGCCCTGTGACGATCATCGGCGTGGCCCCGCAAGGCTTCTACGGAACGATTTCCATTCTGGATACCCAGGGCTATCTCCCGCTGGGGCTGGCGACGGTGACGGCCGACAGCAAGAGTGATTCTCTGACCGACCGCAAATCTGTCCGCGTGGACATCGTTGGCCGTCTCAAACCGAGCGTCAGTATCGACGCGGCGCAGCCTGTGCTCAACGTCGTCGCGCGGCGGCTTTCGCAGCAGTATCCGGACATTCACAACTGGGATTCGCTGCGGGCGATTGCCATGCGGGGCTTTGCGCCTGCCGAAGGCGACTCGCCCCAGGTGACCATCAACGCGCTGGCGGTTTTCTTCCTAGCTCTTGTGCTTGTGATTCTGGTGCTCGCGTGCTTGAACGTGGCGAATCTGCTGCTGGTGCGCGCAGCGGCGCGGAAACGGGAAATTGCCGTTCGGGCCGCGCTGGGTGCGGGTCGCGCGCGCTTGCTCCGCCAGATGCTGACCGAGAGTCTTCTGCTCGCGCTTGCTGGATGCCTGGGCGGCATTCTGCTCGGCCTCGGCGTCAGCCGGGCCATTGGCTCCATCAATCTCACTTCCGCCATTCCCATCGTTTTCGACTTCTCTTTTGACTGGACTGTCTTCGCTTACGCGTTCGGCGCGGCGCTGCTGACCGGAGTGCTCGTCGGGATCACGCCTGCCGTCCGCGCAATGCGCGGAAATGTCAGCGATATTCTGCATGAAAGCGCGCGCGGCTCAACGGCCCGACACCAGCGTGCCCGCGCCGTGCTGGTTGTAGCCGAGCTCAGCGGCTCCCTCGTACTTCTCATCGTCGCCGGATTGTTCGTGCGCAGCTTGCAATCCGTCCAGCGGTCGGATCTCGGCTTCAACCCCGACCACGTAGTGAACCTCACCATTGCTCCGGTTGAGGCCGGTTATGACGAGCCCGCAGCGAAACGGTTCCTCCGCGATCTGCTCCAGCGGGCGAGCGTATTGCCGGGAGTCGAATCCGCTGCACTCGCGGCTTCCGTTCCCATGGGGTATTACAGCTACGGTGCCAGCCTGAAAATCGAGGGCTACGAACCCGCCGGGGACGAAGAACTGTTCGCCGGTAACAACGCGGTTTCTCCCGCTTACTTCCAGACCATGGGCATCCGGCTCATCCGCGGCCGCGCCTTCTTGGATTCCGACACCGAAACCTCACCCTACATAGCCGTCATCAACGAGGAGATGGCGAGGCGCTGGTGGCCGCATCGCGATCCCATCGGCCAGCGTTTCACGATCACCTCCGTTAACCGCACGCTTCAGGTGGTCGGCATCGTGAAGAACAGCCGCACGTATAATCTGTCCGGCCCTTTCAAGCCTTATTTCTACCGGCCGCTTACACAGGATTACGAAACCCCGGTCACACTCCTTTTGCGCGCTGGCCTGCCGCCGGCCGAGGCCATCCGCGCTGCCGTCTCTGCCGTCCACTCGCTCTCTCCCATTATGCCGGTCTTCGAAATCCGCACCATGACCCAGGCGCTCGATACGCTGAACGGTTACTTGCTGTATAAGGTCGGCGCGGTGCTAACGGCGACCCTTGGTCTCCTCGGCCTTTCGCTCGCGCTGGTCGGTGTGTATGGCGTTGTCTCTTATGCCGCCAGCCAGCGCAAGCACGAGATCGGCATCCGCCTGGCGCTGGGCGCTCAACCGTCTCAAGTCTTGCAGACCATCATGGGCCAGGGATTCGTGATGACCGGCGCCGGGCTCCTGATCGGTGTGGTATTGGCAGTTGCTGTGGGCCAATTGGCGCGAGATCTCTTGTCTGGCGTTTCGCCCAGCGACCCGCTGACCTACGGGAGCGCATCGCTGTTGCTGGCTCTGGTGGCGCTTACCGCCTGCTACATCCCCGCGCGGCGCGCTGCCAGTATCGAGCCGATGAGCGCCCTGGGCTCGGAGTGAACCATGTCCTGGCGGCGGCGTCTTAGCTCGTCATTTCGAAAGCGGCGGCTGGAAGACCAGCGCGACGACGAACTGAAATTCCACATCGACATGCGGACCGAGGAGTTCATGGCGGCGGGCATGACACCGGAAGAGGCACGGTACCGCGCTGGTCGCTTGTTCGGCAATGCATTGCTCGTCAAAGAAAGGACGCTCGACATGCACACGATCGCGTGGCTGGAAACGCTGGGGCAGGATCTGCGTTACGCCGGGCGCATGCTGCGCAAAACCCCGGTATTCAGCGCCGTTGTGCTCGGGACGCTGGCGCTGGGCATCGGCGCCAATACGGCGATTTTCACACTCGTGGATGTGGTCATGCTGCAAAACCTGCCTGTCCAGGACCCGAGCCGGCTGGTGCTTTTTAACGACGATATCAGCAGCGGAGTTTACAGCGGTAATGGATTTCCCGGCGACATCTTTTCCTATGCCTCCTGGGAGTACTTCCGCGATCATAATGAATCCTTCCAAGATCTGAGCGCCTTCCGGCAGGGAACGGACAATCTGGTTGTGCATGTGGCCGGCTGGCCGGATTCCGGTCCCAAGGAGCAGGCAGAGGGGCACCTGGTTTCCGGAAACTATTTCAACGTGCTGGGCGTGCGCGCAGAGATCGGCCGCATGTTGACTGCCCAAGATGACGCACCAGACGCTCCTAACGTGGCGGTCATGAGTTACACCTTCTGGCGCCGACGTTTCAACCTGGATCCCGGAGTGATCGGCAAGACGGTCGATCTCAACGGCACGATGTTCACCATTGTCGGCGTTACTCCCGGGGAGTTTTTCGGCGAGCGAGTGACCTCGCCGCCCGATTTCTGGTTGCCGCTCTCACGCCAGCCGCAAGTGTTGCAGCGGGAGTCCTGGCTGGCACAGCGCGATGTCTATTGGCTGAATCTGATCGGAAGACTCAAGCCGAGCGTGACACGCGAGCGGGCCCAAGCCACCGTCAACACCCAGGTACAGCAGTTCTACACGTCTCAGGCAGGGACAAACGTCACCCCGGAAAAACTGAGGCAGATCCACCAGGCTCATATTGAACTGAAGCCCGGTGCCCGCGGCATCTCCTGGATGCGGGTGAACTATTCCGAGCCTCTGCACCTGCTCATGGCGGTGGTTGCTTTAGTGCTGTTGATCGCCTGCGCCAACGTTGCGACGCTATTGCTGGCACGCGCATCGGCGCGGACACGCGAGTTGTTTGCGAGGCTGGCACTGGGCGCTTCGCGTGCCCGGCTGGTTCGCCAGTTGCTGACGGAGAGCTTGCTGTTCGCACTTCTAGGCGGCGCCGTGGGAATCGCGCTCGCGTGGGGAGGCGTCAAAGCTGAGGCGTCGGTGGCCCTGACCACTTCGGTAGTGGATGTCAATCCGCACCTGTTCGTCCTTTGCGCAACGCTGGGCATTTCAGTTCTCACCGGGATTGGCTTCGGACTCGTTCCCGCGCTGCGATCCAGCCGCATGGCAGGGATGACCGGCTCTTTCGGGAGATCGTCGCCTTTCGGCTTATCGAAGTTCAATCCGGCACATACTCTGGTGATCGTGCAAGTGGCTCTGTCATCGGTTGTTCTGGTGGCAGCGAGCTTGCTCACGCACAGCCTACTGAATCTCGAGAACCAAAAACTGGGGTTCAATCGGAACAACCTGCTGCTGGTGAGAACCGCCCCCCGGCTGGCGGGATATCAACCGGCAGGCTTGCTTCCGCTTTACCAGCAGCTCCAGGAGCGCCTGAATGAGCTGCCCGGCGTACGCTCCGCGGCGATCGCGCACTACAGTCCCATCAGCGGCACCAGTTCCATCAGTGATTGCTCGATCGAAGGACACGTGCCCTCGCCGCATAAGAGCGTATACAGCGTGGAAGTGGGGCCGCGGTTTTTTGAGACGCTAGGCACGCCCATCCTGCTGGGAAAACCCATCGGGCCTCGCGACACACCGGCTTCGACGATGGTAGCCGTGGTCAACGAGACCTTTGTCCATGAATTTTTCCCCAACCAGAGCCCTATTGGCCGCCATTTCAGTTTAGGTGCAGTGTTCCAACCGCCGGGCGCGGAGATCATCGGCGTTGCGGCTGACTCCAAATATTACAAGCTAAGCGAAAAACCCGAACCGATGGCTTATTTCTCTGCGTGGCAATCCGGAGCCGGAGGCACGGAAGCCTATGTCGGGGAGCTGCTGATCCGCACCTCCCACGATGCCTTGGGAGCAGCAGCCGAGGTGCGGCAGGCCATTCATCAGATCGACAGCCGGCTGCCGATCCTCCGCGTGACAACCCTACGGGAGCAAGTTGATGATTCGTTGCGCCAGGAACGGCTGATCGCGAGCCTGTGCAGCTTCTTCGGACTCTTAGCGCTTCTGCTGGCCTCGATCGGTCTCTACGGAACAATTGCGTATTCGGTGGTGCGAAGAACCAACGAGATCGGCATCCGTATGGCGCTGGGCGCCCAGCGTTCGCAGGTGTTTCGAATGGTGCTGCGGGAAGCGGCGCTGCTGATGCTGATGGGGTTGGCGTTTGGATTGCCGCTCGCCATGGGCGCGACTCGCTGGATCAAGAGCTTTCTCTTCGGCACCTCGCCACTGGACCTGGCGGGAATCGGCGCGGCTATCCTGGTGCTGGTGATGGTTTCCACGCTTGCTGGTTTTCTGCCCGCGCGGCGGGCCATGCAGGTCGACCCGATGGCCGCCCTGAGATACGAGTGAGCCATGTCCTGGCTGCGGCGTCTTGGCTCGTCATTTCGAAAGCGAAGGCTGGAAGACCAGCTCGATGATGAGCTGCAATTCCACCTCGAGATGCGGACCGAGGAGTTCATGGCGGCGGGCATGGCTCCGGAAGAGGCACGGTACCGCGCCCGGCACTTGTTCGGCAACGAACTGCTCATAAAAGAAAGGACTCGGGATATGGATACTCTCGGCTGGTTGGACTCGTTCTGGCAGGACCTTGCCTATGCCGCGCGCACGCTGCGCAAAAGCCCGGGCTTGGTGGCGGTGGTGGTTCTCTCGCTCGCGTTGGGGATCGGCGCCAACAGCACCATCTTC
>JASHOO010000431.1 GCA_030041035.1 Bryobacteraceae bacterium
AGCGATCGACAAGGATCTGATCGTTTCGTAGGCTTGTGGGACAAGCGGGCGCCTCCCGGCAAGCGAAAGCCGGGATGGCAGATTCAGCGTGCACGGCATCGACAACGGCGCGTCCAGTTCGGAGCCAGCCGGAAGTAGTGCTTCATCAAGTGTAACGAAGGGGCAGACCAATGAAAGTGCCGTTCCAGAAAGATGTGTTTTTGACACGCCTCATCATGTCGAAGAAAAGCGAATGCCAGCACCATCCTGCGGGGCCAACGTGCGATGGCCCTTTTGGCACACTTCCCACATCGTCGTTTTGCAGACAGCCGTGAAAACAGTGAGGAGCTGAGTGATGAGGCCTTGGATCGCTTTGTCGAGAGCTTCCCGGTGAAGGTGTTGGTATGAAATCAATCATCAGACGCCTTGGCAAGCTGGAGGGTCGCCTTCGGCTCGCCCCTGAAACCGAATTCGACCGGCAATTGCGAGCACGGATTGAGGCAGGACGGCACCGTCTTGCGAAGGCCAAGGAGCGCGGTGAGTGGCACGGCTCAATCCACAACGGCGAGTGGGAAGACTTCGCGCGGTTGAGCGTGTTCGAGATCCTTCAGCGTGGGCGCAAGATAACGCTGTTCAGTGCCGGCGTGAACGCGGGCTGGCAGCGTATTCTTTCACCACCATGACCACGAAGAAAACTTTGCACCGATCCCAACCGCCGACCCAGCAAACGTGCCAGCCATCAATCTGATCGCCGAACGCTGCTGCTCTTGGAAGCCAGAGGAACTTGGTCTGAACCTGCATGTACTGTCTTTACAGACACATGCATGGCTCAACAGGCCGGAAGCAGTCAATGCATCGACGGAAGTCCGTTACTCAAATAAAATCGCGAATTTGCCAAAAACACCAGGCTCGCATCGGGGGCACAGATGAGGCATCGAAGCGACAAAAACATCGTCAAAACGTATCTCAACACGCACAAAGTTCGAAAGTTGCATTTAGGGTGTGGCAGCCACACGCTTCCTGGATGGCTAAATACTGACCTCAATCCTGCATCGCCAACTATTGCTTTCCTCGATGCAACCCGACCTTTCCCATTTCAGAATGACGTGTTTGATTACATCTTCACAGAACACATGATCGAGCACATTTCGTACCCCAGGCTCTTCACATGTTCTGTGAGTGTTATCGCGTCTTGAGAATGGGCGGAACAATCAGAGTATCCACCCCCAACTTGGCGTCTTTGATTGACTTGTACAAACCCAATAAATCCCCTCTACAAAAAAGGTACGTACAGGAGATGACAGACCACTGGATAAGACCTGCGCCTTACTACGACGAGGTATTTGTTATCAATTACTTCTTTAGGGATTGGGGACACCAATTCATTTATGATGACCGGACGCTCTCCAGGTCGCTGGAGGAAGCCGGCTTTGCCAAAATCAGCAGGCCCAAATGTAATACAAGCCGGGAGGAGGCACTGCGAAACCTTGAAAACGAAGCGAGATACCCTAAGGGTCTTTTTTGGCTGGAGACGTTCGCGCTGGAGGCAAAAAAGTAAGTTCGCCGGAGGCCGGGTACCGCCAGACCCGCTCCGGTTGTTGCCGTTGCCAACCTGACCACCTGCACCACAATGCGGCAGCCAGGAACGGATAGCCAAACCTTCTTTTCCAACTACTCATTGGCGTGTCATCCCTTCTTTGCTAAACCTCGCAGGGCCACGAAGGAGTTTCGTGGGTGACCCTTCCAAGGGGCTGGACGCGACCTACGGGTGTGCTAAAACTCAACCGCACAGCCCCTCCTACACGACTCAGTAGATCGACTGCTTCATCGATGGTCGGGGGTCTATGGCTAGTATGGCTGTCGTTAGTTTTGCAACCTGTCCGGTTTTGTTAACACAACACATGTCCGGTCGAATGTTTTAGGCGGCGTCAGCCGCCTTGGTTTTGGGTTTTGGGTTTACCCCGCCAACCGTGGCCGGCGCGGTGGGAAAGTGGGAATCTCGCTGCTTCTGCGAGATTTCCAAGGGAGTGGGGGAGCCGGTGGAAACCGGTTTTTGGTTTCCACCGGCTTCCACGCTCCCGTCTTTTCCACGGCGCTCTCCGGTTGCGGCGCGCAGCGCCGCACCAGCCGTGTCAAATCGGCCCACTATATGCGGGCCCCAGCGAATCGTCACGCTTCCGTCCAGGTGCTGATGCACGGTCACCGTCTGACCCGCCAGACTGTGCCGCCAACGGCTTTTCTCGATCTGCCACCAGCGATCCCGGATCGCTACCGTATTGTCCTGCCCTACTACACGCTCGGTCTGGATGGAAAATACAGCATCCAGATCCTTCCTCCCGCAACGGCGAAAAGCCGTCCCACGCAATTCCGCTGGCCGCGCAAACTGCCGGTTGAATGCGCCGATGTAGCCCTGCCGCAAGAATCGGTTGGCCTCCTCCAAACTGGTGATGCCCGCCAGCCGCAGCTCCTGCGGCAAGCGGTTCTGCCAGGTCCCGAACATCCGCTCGCATCGCCCCCGCGCTTGCGGCGAGTAGGCTGGAATCATCTGTATCCCCAGCTCCCGCAATGCCCGGCCCACTTGTGTCAGCCGATGGTGGTCCACCCGCTCGCCAGCTTTCGGCGTGTAAAAGAAGTGGCTGCCGCGATCGCTGTACAGCGCGCAGAACAGTCCCCGCGTCTCCACCACCTCGCGCCATGCCGTCATCACCGTGCGTGTCGATTCCTCCTCGACCAGTTGCGCGTAATAGATCTCGCTGGTGGCGTCATCCAGGATCACGATCAGATCGTAATAGCGGTCATCCTGAAACCAGCGATGTTTGCTGCCATCGATGTGCAGCAGCATGCCCGGCATCGGCCGCCGCGCGCGTCTTCGGCGATGCGAACCACGCCGTTTTCGCCGCGCCACCAGCCCCGCTCCCTGCAGCGCCTGCTTCACCCAGCTGTAGCTCAGCCCAATCTGGTGCTCGTCCCGCAGCTTCTCGTGGAAGTGGCGCACACTCAGGTCGAAGTACCGTTCCTGGTACAACGCCAGCACCTTCTCCGCCGTCTCCAGGGGTACGCGATGGATACTCCGTTTTCCGCGACGCTGGTCGAACAGACCGTCATAGCCGTGCTCCTGATATCGCGCGCGCACCCGCTGCATATTCCGCACACTCATGCCGGCGATCTCGGCGGCTTCCATCCACGTCAGCTTCTTCGCCATGGCTTTCAGAATTACATCCTGCAGTTTCATCATCCGCTCCGTTTCCCGGGCGGGTATCAGCTGGTTTGGCTCCACTTCGCCAGCTTCCTACCCGCCACGCCTGGACCGGACAACTCACGTGCTAATTACACCGGACAACTCACATGCTAACGACACTTTTTTACCGTTCACTTGACATCCAAGTAAGACCGTGACAGACTTATTCATAAAGGTGTACTTGAATGCCAAGTGAAGACTCTGGACACATCCCCATCCTCCAGGGAACGCTCGACCTAATCGTGTTGCGCACGCTTGCCACCATGGGGCCGCAGCATGCTTACGCTATCGCCACGCGCCTGGAGCAAGTCTCGGAGGATCTCCTGCATCTCAACCAGGGAACTCTTTACCCGGCCCTGGTGCGCCTGGAACAGCAGGGCCGGATTAAAGGCACCTGGGGCAAGACGGATAGCAATCGGGAAGCAAAATTTTACGCGATCACCAAGGTCGGTGAGAAAGCGCTGGCGCAAGAGACACTGCGCTGGCGGCGAATGACCGGGCTGGTGGAGAAACTGCTTTCGGCAGGAGCCTGACGTATGCGCCGATTCCTCGCACAAATCGCCAATCTGTTTCGATTCCGTGCCGCCGAACGCGAAATGACGCGCGAGATCGAGGCCCACCTGATGCTGCTCGAAGAAAATTTTCGGGTGCGCGGGTTGCCGCCGCACGAAGCCCGGCTGGCCGCCCTCCGGGCTTATGGCGGCGTGGAGCAGGCCAAGGAACTGCATCGCGAAGCCCGCTCGCTGGTCTGGCTGGAGCACTTCGCCAAGGACCTCCACTACGGCGTCCGGAATCTGGCGCGCGCGCCTGGCTTCACGGCGACAGCGGTGTTCACGCTCGCCCTGGGGATCGGCGCCAATACGGCGATGTTCAGCATCGTGAATGCCGTCCTTCTGCGCTCGCTGCCCTATGCCGATTCCGGCCGGCTGGTCCGGGTCGTGTTCAGCGAGCCAGGAGTCGGATTGAGGGATGTCCCGTTTTCCGTCCCCGAACTGGAGGATCTTCGCACCAGAGCCGGAATTTTCGAGTACGCCAGTGCCATGGGCCGCACCAGTTCTAACCTCACGGGCGGCACACAGCCGGAGCGCCTCGAAATGATCGTCTCAACGCCCGACTACTTCTCGCTGTTGGGCGTGACGCCCCAGATCGGACGCCTCTTCGGTCGCCAGGACTTCGCCCTGGGCTTCGCTCCTGTGACGGTGATCAGCGACGCGGTTTGGCGGCGCTCTTATGGCGGCGATCCCCATGTGATTGGCAAGACCGTTTGGCTGGATAACGATCCATACACAATTATCGGAGTGCTCCCTCCGGGTTTCCGTCATCCGGATATGGGCGGTTCGCGGCAGCCCGTGGAGATATGGTTCACCGCCGGTTTTGCTGGCGACCCCGCTCCCAAGCCCAGCCGCCGTACTCGTTTCATCCCGACAGCCATCGCGCGGCTCAGGCCGGGAATTACGCTCCAGCAGGCCCAGGCGCGGATGGCCGCGACGGCTGTCGAAATCCGGCGCGATTTCCCTGGGGACTATCCGGCCGAAGCGAAATGGACCATCGAGCTTCAATCTCTTCAGGAAGCCATGGTCGGTAATGTACGTCCCATGATCCTGGTCCTGTTCGGCGCTGTCGTTCTGATCGTTTTTATCATCTCGCTCAACATCGCCAACCTCCTGCTCGCTCGCGCGTCGGGACGGCAGCACGAATTGACGGTGCGATTCGCTTTGGGCGCGACGCGTGGGCGAATCGTACGCCAGATGTTGACCGAATCCCTGCTCTTGTCGATGATCGGCGGCGGGGCAGGAGTCTTGATCGCTATGGCGAGTCTGAAACTCATTCCGGGTGTCCTTCCCGCTGCCATTCCACGGCTCAATGAGGTCAGCGTCGACTGGGTGGTTCTGACTTTCGCATTTCTCACCTCTGTTTTGATTGGTGTGCTGTTCGGCCTGGCTCCCGCGATTCAATCAGCCAAAGTGAGCCTCGCCTCCCGAATTCGCGAGGGATCGCGCGGCTCCGGTACCGGCACGAAAACCGGCCGTTTGCGAGATGCTTTGATCGTTTCGGAACTCGCGATTGCCGTAGTACTGATGATCGGAGCGGGCCTTCTTCTACACACATTCGAAAACCTGATCCATCAGAACCTCGGATTCAATGCAACCCAGGTTGTCGCGGCCGGCGTGACCCTCCCCATGCCCAACGATCCCAAACTCGATCCCTACCTCGATATGACGCGTCAAACCGTGTTCCGCCGGGAGTTGCTGCGCCGCGTCCTGGCGATCCCCGGCGTGCAGCTCGCCGCGATCGCGTCAGACCTGCCCACCACGCCGCAAGTGAACACCAACGCACTGGTGGTCGAAGATCGCCCGGCCGAATCCTCGCGGAGTCTGCGCGCCGAATTGACTCGCATCAGTCCCGACTATTTCAAGGTGATGCAGGTTCCGCTGGTGCGCGGGCGCTTTTTCACCGACGGCGATTCCCACGGCAAACAGTTGGTCGCAATTGTGGACGAATCCACCGCCCGCCGTTACTGGCCGGACCGCGACCCGATTGGACGGCGCCTACGCTGGGGTCAGGATGTGAAGCTGCCGTGGCTGACCATAGTCGGCATTGTGAGGGACATGAAAAACGACGGGCTCGATATGGATGGCGTCCCGCACGTATATACCTCAAATTACCAAAGCAACAACGGTTCGGGCGATGCCGCAAGCCGGTCGTTCAGCGTGGTGCTGCGGACCTCGCTTCCGGCTACGGAGCTCGAATCGCAGATCCGGCATGAAATTCAGAGTATCGATCCAGGTCTACCCGTCTCGAACGTCGCCTCGATGAACGAGGTGATCGACCGTTCCCTGGCTTCACGTCGTTTTTCCGCCGTTCTCGTGGGCGGATTCGCACTGGTCGCGCTTCTGCTCGCCTCCACCGGCGTTTATGGGCTGCTCGCGTACATGGTCGGGCAGAAATCGTCGGAGATCGCTATTCGAATCGCTCTGGGAGCGCGGGACACGGAAGTTCTCAAAATGATCCTGACCAAAGGCATCATCCTGGCAGGCGCCGGAACCATCGCCGGCCTCGCGTTGGCGGCGGCGTCGGCGTCGCTCATGGCAAATCTTCTTTATGGTGTCCGCCCTCACGATCCATTGGTGTTCCTGAGTGTACCGCTGCTTCTGTTCGCGGTCGCTGTGCTGGCAAGCTACGTGCCCGCGCGCCGGGCTACACAGGTCGACCCCGTTACTGCTCTGCGCGACGTATAGTTGAGTGTCATTTATGTCTGTCTCCCACGGCCCGCACGAGTTCGTCCAGGTCCGCAATATCGAAAAATGCGCGATGGTCGACGCTCTCATTGCGGACAGATTGCTGGGTGCGGCATGATGTCCGCCTTTGAATCCCGGGTGGAATTCGTCCGCCGGCTCAGCAGCAGCCAAATCGAGCAGCTCTGGCGCATGTTTCAGTCCGAACCCTCGGGCCGCGGCCGCCGTCTCGACGATGTACGCCGAGCCATCGAACATTCCGACCTGATTTTTCCTTTGTGTGACCACGAAACCGGTCGCATCGTCGCTTTCGCTCGCGTCCTCACTGATTTCGTCTACAACGCCTTCATTCTCGACCTCATAATCGATCCGCACGATCCCAACCCGGGCCTCGGAAAATTGCTGGTGGATGCCATTACCTCCCACCCGGCCCTTTTGTTCGTGGAACATTTGGAACTCGCTTGCCGCGACGAGATGGTCCCCGTGTTCGAGAGGGTTGGGTTCGAACCCGAAGTCCGCAACACTCGCCGGATGCGCAAAATCCAGACGCCGCTTCTCGGCGAACCTTCCGTAGCTACCAAGGCATCATGATCGCTACGTATGATGGGCGTCGCGGATCCAACACTATCAAATGGTGACCTATGGAACGCCACGTGCATTTTCAAAGTCCAGAAATGGCGTTGTAGTCGTTGGACTCGGCGCTGGAATCAAAGGAATCGAACTCGACATTCTGTACCGACGATCGGAGAGATGTCCGAGATCCTTCTCAGCGTTCTTATTAGTACACTTGGTGAATCGCTCCTGTGCCGCACTCTCTCGGTGACGATGGGATTCCCCGCGCCTACCGGTGCGGGCGATGTTGGAGGGTTTCATGCGCTCGCGATACAAGGGGTGGCAGCAAAATCGTCGGCGACCGCGACGTGTCTGAGATCGAGGCAACGCTGACGTTGGAAG
>JASHOO010000432.1 GCA_030041035.1 Bryobacteraceae bacterium
GAGGACGAGAAGCGGATAGCGCCGCATGACCGACCCTGGAGCATCCCGTTTGCCAGTCATATCTATATGATAACAGAAGCTTTATGCTATCAAACTTCAGCCTGGCTGTGTTCCACCGACACGCCCGCGCGTCAACTTGTCTCAGCCCCTACTGCAGCCAGTCTATTTCGAGGTAGCGCGCACCACCAGAAGGGGGATGCGTAACTTATGCCGCACCGAGTTGATCGTGGCCCCGAAGATCAGATCCTTCAGCCCTCCGTGGCCGTGGGCGCCCATCACCAGCAGGTCGGGCTGGATCTCGCTGGCGCCTCGAATGATCTCGCGCGCCGGCTTGGAAGAGTGCGCCACCATGGTCTCGACCGCAATGCCTTCGGCGCGCAGCGCCGCCACAATTTCGTCCAGATACTTGCGCCCGGCTTCCACCTCTGCGGTCGAAGACAACGAGCCGTAAATCTGGCTGGTGACGCCTTCTTCTACGTGCAGCAGGTAGAGCTTGGCCTGATGCATCCGCGCCATGGCCGCCGCATGGGCGATGGCCAGATGGTCCAGTTCGGTATGATCCAGCGGCACCAGAATGCGCCGGTAAACCGGGGCTTCGGCGCCGGCGCCGGCCGCGGCCGGCAGGACAATCGGCGCGCGGCCCCCATGGATGCCCCAGCGGGCCAGCAGAGGCTCGAACATGACCCACAGCATCAGCGCACCCAGCACCACAACCACCGGCACCACCAGCAGCAGGATGTAAAACCGGTACCCCGCCGCTGAAGCCAGCCAATCCGAGACCGACTGCTGAATGAGCCAGACGTTCAGCCCCAGGATCACCGCGGCCGTGATCCAGGACAAAACCGCGATCCAGAGCTTGTTGGCAAACTCGCCCATGCGGCGCCGGTCCCCGGTAAAGTGCAGCAGCGGGACCACCGCGAAGGGAAGCTGCATATTGATAATCACCTGGCTCAGAATCAGTAGCTTGTAGGTTCCCGCATCGCCCGCAAAGTAAATCGTGATGGCTGCCGGAATCACCGCCATACTCCGCGTCACCAGCCGCCGCAGCCAGGGCTGCATGCGGAAATTCAGGAAACCCTCCATCACAATCTGTCCGGCAAGCGTTCCCGTCAGGGTGGACGATTGCCCCGAACACAACAACGCGATCGCAAACAGTGCGCTGGCCGCCGTCGTTCCCAGCAGCGGCGCCAGCAGCAGGTGCGCCTGCTGGATCTCCGTCACCACAATGCCGCGCGTGAAAAATACAGTCCCCGCAACAATCAAAATCGCCGCATTCACCAGCAGCGCACCGTTCAGCGCCACCACCGAGTCCACAAGATTGTAGTGGCACGCTATGCGTTTCTCTGCCTGGCTCGCGCCGATCCGCCGCGTCTGCACCAGCGCCGAATGCAGATAGAGATTGTGCGGCATCACCGTCGCCCCGATGATCGCCACTGCGATGTACAGATTGCTCGCGTTCAATCGCGGAATCAAACCCGATGCCATCTGTGACCACGCCGGTTTGGCCAGCAGAATCTCGAAGCAGAAACAGCCCGCGATCACCGTGATTAGCGCCAGCACGAAGGCTTCAATAATCCGGATTCCGAACCGCTGGAACCACAGCACCAGCAACGTATCGGCGGCCGTCAGCACAACCCCGATCAGCAGCGGCAGATGGAACATCAGATTGAGCGCGATGGCCGCGCCCAGCACCTCCGCCAGGTCGCAGGCGGCAATCGCGATCTCGCACAGCACCCACAGCGCGTGGGTCACCGGGCGCGGATAAGTTTCACGGCAGGCTTGCGCCAGGTCCCGCCCCGCCACAATTCCCAGCCGCGCGCTCAGCGTCTGTAGCAGGACCGCCATGGCGTTCGACATGACCAGCACCCACAGCAGCCGGTACCCGAACCGCGCGCCGCCCTCCAGGTCCGTGGCCCAGTTGCCGGGGTCCATGTACCCCACGCTGACCAGGTAGGCTGGCCCGGCAAACGCGAACATCCGGCGCCAGATGTCGACGTACGTCGTGCCGACAGACGAATGCACCTCCGCCAGAGACGGCTGTGCCACCGCTGTCCGCAAGGTCCCCACAGGCTTCCATCATACTTAACTATAGTTAAGTAGGCAAGGCGTTTTCTGCGGGCCGTCCGCGTTCGCCGGGCGGGCCTTCGCTCCACGCCCGGGATCCCAAGAGAAATTCCGAGCCATACGCCGTTCCCACGTTCCGGCTGAACGAGGCCGTCAAGCGCAACCGTCAGCGATTCCCGGAAGACTTCATGTTCCGTCTCACCCGGGCGGAGACCTCCCTTTTGACATCGTAAACTGCGATGTCAAACCGCCGCGGCGGCCGGCGCACGCTCCCCTACGTCTTCACCGGGCAAGGCGTCGCCATGCTGTCCACCGTCCTGAAGAGCGAGCGCGCCATCGCCGTCAACATCGCCATCATGCGCGCTTTTGTGCGGCTGCGCCGGCTGCTCGCCGCTCACAAGGACCTGGCGGAGAAGCTCGATCGGTTGTTACGCCGGATGCGAACGAGCCGCTTTCCTTACGGGTATACCGCCCGCACCTTTTCCCCGTCATGCAATGCGAGATCGGTAGGCAGCGCCACGGCATCTCCTTCCGCCAGTCCCTCGGCTATCTGCACCCGGTTGATGCTGCTCGTCCCCGTCTGAATCACTCGCCAGTGAATGGTATCGCCCTTCAGCACGAACACGCCGGCGCCGCTGGTGTCGCGCCGCATGGCCTCTTTCGGGATCGTGAGTGCGTTCTCGACCACGCGCGAGCGAATCTCCACATTCACATTGGTGCCCGGAACCAGCACGTGCTGCGGGTTCTCGATGGTGCACAGCACTTCACCTACCTGCCGCGTTCCCAGCGGATGAATTTCCGTGGGCAGCTGCTGCACTACGCCCGGCCAGTTGCGCCCCGGCAGCGCGTCCCAGGTGATGTTCACCGGAAATCCCACCGACACGCGCCCCAGCTCCGGCTCATCCACATACACGCGCACCCGCAACCGGTCCAGCATGCCCACCCCCGCTACCAGATCTCCCACGTTCAGATAGCTCCCCATCCTCACCGGCAGGTCGTACACCGTGCCCGCCATGGGCGCGCGCACCACCGCATCCGCAATACGGCGCCGCGCGAGCTGCACATCGGCTTCGGCCTCGTGCAGCCTGGCATCCGCCACGGATTTGTCGGAAGATGTGATCAGCGCCTCGCGCTTCCGCTCCAGCGACTTGATCGTCAGATCCGCCTGCCGAACCTTATCCTGCGCCGCGTTCACTTGTTCTTGCGTGGCCGCCTGCTTCTCTTGCAGCCGGTGGAGCGCGCCGTAGTCCCTCTGGGCTTCATCCCGGTCCAGCTTGGCGCGCGCCATGCTGCCGTCGATTTCCACCAGCTCCGCCTTGCGGCCCCCGCGTTCGATGTTGTCCTGCGCCGCTTTGGCCTGCTCCAGCCGCGATTCGGCCGCCGCCAGTTGGGACTCCAGATCCGGAACCTTCAGCCGCACCAGCTCTGCGCCCTGCACCACGTTTTGGCCTTCCTTGACCGGTAGCTGCACCACCGATCCCGCCAGATCCGTGCGGACCGAAGCGAAGCGCAGCGGCTCCGCTTTCCCGTTGGTGATCAGGTTGCTGATGAGCGTTTCGCGCCGCACCCGGGTGAACGGCGCTTCCGGCGGCTCATTCTTCTTGGTGTACGCCCAGAAGCCCAGCAGGGCGAGCGGTGCAACTACCAGCAGCAAGATGTAGCGGCGCTTCAATCCCCGCTCCGTCCGGCGCAGTAATCAAACAACAGTTGCCACTCGGCGCGCTGGATTTCGAGCGCGGCCTGTTCCAACGCCGAATCCGGCTGGCGGCGCGCGCGCTCGCAAACCCGGATGAACGCGATCGGGTCCCAGGCCCTGGATAATTGCAGGTCTGCGCCCGGATGCGCTGCGACGATCGCCCGCGCTTTCTCCACAAGCGCGGGAAACACCGCGTGCTCGCCGACGCGATGGAACCAGTAAGAAGAGTTGCCGGCGTCCGGTTCCTGGCGGTGCACGATGGCGTGCCAGTAGCTGCCTTCGGCCGTATTATCCGATTGTGCCGTTTCGTGCGCCTCCTCGCGGCACGAAAAATACAGATACAGTCCCGCCAGCGCGCCATGCAGAGCCCGCACCGCGCCGAACAGCTCCTCCGGCCTCGCATTCCGGATGCGGCGCCGCGCCTCTTCCGAGCAGCACTCGCCTTCCGCGAGCGGCATCAACCGTTCTCCATCGCCCGCCAGCGCAAGAATCTCCGCCACTGTGACGCCATACGACATTGGATTCCACTGCTTCAACACCGGTTTCACGTTGTAAATAGACGCCCCAAAACGCCGGCCGCGTATGAACACTGATCCCTCATTGTCTAACATGTAGGTATGACGGGTCGAGCCGCGTGCCTCTGAAAACTGCGCTCGTACTTTCGGCGGGCGGCATGTTCGGCGCCTATCAAGCCGGCGCGTGGCGGGAATTGTCTACCTGGTTCCAGCCCGATCTCGTGATCGGCGCATCCGCGGGAGCGCTCAATGGCTGGTCCATCGCCGGAGGCTGTCCTCCTGAAGAACTGATCCGCGTCTGGGCCGACCCCGCGACCGCTGCATTTCTCCAGTTGCGCCCGCCGTTCCAACGTTGGCGCGGGCTTTTCGACGGCCATACCTTTATTACAGGGGTTCAGGAGTTCCATGCCCGGTACCAGCCTCGCATCCCGATTGGAGTGGTGTTGACCGAAGTGCCGCGCCTGGTGCCCCGCTTGTTTCAAACGGGCGAGATCACCTGGCAGCATCTGGCGGCTAGCTGCGCGATTCCCCTGGGGTTGCCTGCGCAGCGCATCGGCGGCCGCCGGTATGTAGATGGCGGCCTGCTCGGCACGTTGCCTCTGTGGCCGGCCGCGCAGATGGGCGCGGCACGCGCCATCGCCGTGAATGCACTTCCCTTTCTGCCGTCTCGCGTCCTGCGCGCCGGGGTTAGCGCAGTGCGCAAACTCAGCCCCAGGGTTCCGGCAGCCGGTTCGCTGGAGGTCGTCATGATCGTGCCCGAGGGCGGTCTGGGCACCGTATCCGATGCCATCCGCTGGAGCCGTGACAACATTCTGCGCATGATCGACCGTGGCTCCGCCGACGCCCGCCGCGTCATGGCCTCTGCCTACCCCGGTCCCGATTCCGCTCACCGCGTTTTACAATAACCCTGATGCCGTCCTACCGGATCTATCGCATGAAGCAAGCTCCCCGCCAGCACTTCCGTTGGGCGCCGCATGTCTCCGGCGCTGCCAACGTCAAGCGGAAGGACTACGAGGAAAACGGCAGCATCGAGGCCGCTAACGAATACGCCGCGTGGGATCAGTTGCGCTCTTCGCGCCAGCCTTTGGAAATCGGCGATCTGCTCGAGACCGATACCGGCGACCTGCGCATCTGCAAGTACATTGGTTTCGAGCCCGCCGCGTGGCTGCTGCCGCCCGACCCCTCTCTAGCCCAGGAAAGTGTGGAGCAGGAATCGGAGGCCGCGGCGCCGGCCGCGGGTGACTCGCATGCCTGAAGTCCGCTTGGGAGACATCATTGATGACTACTGCGTCAAGTGCAAGCGCATCATGAATCACTCAGTCGTGTCGCTGCTCAATAGCGGTCCCGCCAAAGTCCGCTGCCGCACCTGTTACAGCGATCACGACTATCGCCACGAACAGGCCCCGCCGCCTAAAGCGGACTCTCGCAAAGCGGCGCTGTTCAACGAAGTGCTCGCTAAGGTGCAGCCCGATTCGGCACCGGCGGCTGCTGCCGCGCCCGAGCCGGCAGCCAAACCCAAAGTCAAGCGCAAAAAATAGTGGAGGCGCCAAGCCGTAGCGCAGGGATACCGCGTTGTTTGCGGGATACCTGCGGCTTTTGCAATCCAATCCACGCCTTATGAGTGAGCTTCGATGGCATCCTCTGTTGCGCGAATGGGTGGGAGTCGCGTCTCACCGCCAGGACCGGCCGCAAATGCCCAAGGACTGGTGCCCCTTCGACCCCGGCTCGGGCCGTGTCCCGGATCACTTTGACGTCTTCATCTACCCCAACGATTTCCCGGCCTTCAGCCTGGACTCCGCTCCGTTCTCCCCCGAACCCGGACTCTACGCGAAGACCGGCGCGCGCGGTTCCTGCGACGTCGTCATTTATCATCCCGAGCATAATCTTGCCCCGTCCCAGCTCTCCGCCGGCCATTGGCGCAAAGTCGTGGATATTTGGATCAAGCGCCACCGGGAACTCGCCGCACAACCCGATACCCAATACGTTTACATCTTCGAAAACACAGGCGTCGCCATCGGCGTCACCATGCCGCATCCCCACGGTCAGATCTACGCATTCCCCTTCGTGCCGCCGCTCATCGAACGCGAACTCTGTGCCGCCTCGGACTATTTCCGCGATCACGCCCAGTGCATTTACTGCCGGATTCTCCGCGAGGAACTGGGCTCCGGCGAGCGCCTCGTCACCCAGAACGCCGACTTCGTGGCTTTCGTTCCCTTCTTCGCGCGCTGGCCCGGAGAAATACAGATCTGCGCGCGCCGTCACTTCGCCGGCATCGTAGACCTAACGGACGCCGAAGCCACCAGTCTCGCGGCCCTCATCAAAAAAGTGCGCATGAAGTACGACAACCTCTGGGGCTTCCCCATCCCGCTCATGATGCTGCTGCGCCAGAGCCCGGTGAAACGCGAGCACCCCTACTTTCACTTTCACATCGATTTCTACCCCATCCAGCGCAGCCCCACCAAGCTGAAGTACCTCGCCGGCGTCGAAAGCGGCGCCGGTACCTTCCTCAACGACACCGTAGCCGAGGCTAAAGCCCGCGAATTGCGCGAGACCGAGCCGCGCGATTAGCGCGAGAAGTGCCCTTCTCGTCGCGTCAAGCGGTTTTCGATCCCGGCTGGATGCGGATGCTCAGCTTTCGCTGACCAGGAATCGCTATTCCGTCGTCGGAATTGAAGTAATGGCCGGACCGTCGGCTCTGAGACCAAGCACGGCCACGCTTCCGCTCGTCACAGTGAAACTGGCAAACCCCCGCTGACCTGCCATGGCAGCCAACCCCGGAAATCTGCTCATGATGGCCTCTGTTTTAGAGTTCGCTCCCAACGGAACACTGGATGTTCCAATCAGGTTCCCAGCCGCATTCCACACGCTGATGGACACTGTGTTCGGCACGGGACTCGGGTTGACGATGGCAACCGCTGTGACGAGGTTTGTGTCGTCCCATATGAGAGTACTGCTTTGCGACGAAACGCCAGAGAGCGGCACCACGGCCTCCTGGTCGGCACGCCCGGAGGCGCTCGAGCGGAACACACCATATCCGATCACACCCGCGGGCAACGAGGCGGTCGCGTATCCCTCGCTGAGTGCTCCGATATTCTGAGCCTCCAGGATGGCGGTTCCTTGCGGAGCCAGGTTGACATTGGTCGAAGAACCAATGGAAGGAACAACCAGCGGCGTGCCGTTGTCGGCCGTGAAGCTCACCGTGAAAGAAACCGCTGCGGCGCTCGGATTCGTGAAATAGAGGGCCGTGTACCATCCTCCGCCGAATGCAAACTGCGGAAGGACCTGCGGCGTCACTGGCGGCGTGATCGGCGCGAGACCTGCAAAGGCGATACTCGCGCCGGTAACGCTGGCAGACTGCGTCGCAGCCCCGCTGGCTGTGTTCAGCGTCCACACCGCGGTCGGGGAGCCGCTGGCCGCATATAGTTTGCCGTTCTCATACGTGAGCCCTCCAGGAATGATGCTGCTCGTGCCCCCGATTAGCGTCGCTTTGCCGCTCGTCGTGTCAATGGAGTAGAGATTCTCATAGTCGGCAAAGTAGAGCGTCGACGAGCCTGTGGACAGACTCCAGGCGTAAAACGAGCCCAAGCCAGGTCCGAACTGGCCGATCTGTGTGGCAGCGGCCGTTTGGGGGTCAATCGAGTAAAGGTAAATCGTGGCACCAGCGGCTTGGGTGTTGGTTCCAGCAGGCCAGCCCGCGGCGTAGAGGCCCGTGGTCGTGGAACCCAGTGCAAAAAATATGATGGAGCTGGTTCCCACGGGGTTCAAAGCGCCGCTTGCCGGATTCACCGTGTAGAGCGTTCCGGCCGTATAACCGGCCGTGTAAAGAGTGCCGCCGACCTCTGCCAATCCGGCAATCGCGTAATTCGGGATAACGCTAGTGCCGAGTGTCGTAACCGCTCCGGTATCCAGATCGATGGTACCGAACTGGCCCCCGGCGCTTATGAAATAGGCGTTGTCATCGGCTCTGAGAGCGGCTGCGGCCAGAACGGCCAGTAGAGCTGCCATTGAGAAAACTTGGCCCCCATTTTTCAGGCGATTGATCACAATCCACCTCCATCCAACACCCAGGTTGGCGACGCCGTGTGCGGTATTTTATTCCGGTCTGTCGCCGCAGGCAAGATGGAGCGATGAGAGCTGCAGGTGTCCTATGGCTCTTCCCGCGGCTTGAACCCGTTCTTCCTCATCACCTGATGCGTCGCTTCAACCGCTTCTGGCAGCACATAGAAAAACGCGCCCACGCGCTCGCTCTGAAAGATGAGGCCCCCGCGATAATTGTCGGCTTCAACACCATAGTCGATGCCCGCCGCCGTCAGTACTGATTCCAACTGTTTCGCTTCGTCCAGCCGCTTAGCGATATAAACTAATTCGGCGCGATCTTCTCCGAAAAACTCGGCGTCCTGTTTCATTGACTTGAGAGTCCGGGCCAACCGCGCCCACCACAACATCTTAGGAAATATGCCCGTCCAGGTCACCGGCCGCGAAGAGGAACTGCACTGGATCGCCCTGACGCTGGTCCCCGGACTCGGCACCCGTAACGCCGGAAAACTCATTTCGCGATTCCGCACCCCGCAGGCGGTCTTTCGCGCTTCGCGAACCGAGCTCGAAGGGGCTGGCGTCTCCGGCGCCGTCGCCCAGAGCATCGCGAGCGGCTGCTCGTTCGAGGATGCCGTCGTCCAGCAGGAAAAAATGCTCCAAACCGGCACGGTGGTGGTGGCGCTCAACGATCCGCGCTATCCCCCGCAATTGCGAGAGATATACGACCCGCCCGTCGTCCTGTTCGCCCGCGGCCGGGTGGACCTGCTCCAAATGGCTTTGTTTGGCATTGTTGGAACCCGGCGTCCCACCCCCTACGGACTCGCCGCCACCGAGCGCCTCGCCGCCGACCTGGCCCGTGCCGGCCTGGTCATTGTGAGCGGCATGGCCCGGGGCATTGATACCACAGCACATAAGGCCGCCCTGGCGGTTCAGGGAGACACTGTCGCGGTGCTCGGCTGCGGCGTGGACGTGGTCTATCCTGTTGAAAACCGGAACCTTGCCGCCGAAATAGCCGCTAAAGGCCTGATTCTTTCGGAGTTCCCCATGGGCGCCACGGCGTTTCCCCAGAATTTTCCCATTCGCAACCGCATTATCAGCGGGATGGGGGTCGGTCTGCTGGTCGCGGAGGGTGCGCAGTATAGCGGTTCGGCCATTACGGCGCGTCTTGCGATCGACCAGGGTCGGGAAGTGTTTGCGGTGCCGGGAAACATCACGTCAAAGATGAGTTGGGGGCCTAACTTATTGATAAAGCAAGGTGCCAAGCTGGTTCAGGACTGGAACGATGTCATCGTCGACCTGCCGCCCGAGGTGCGGCGCCGGCTGGTCGATGAGGGTAAGAAACGTCTGTTAAATCAAGGAGTTCAGGATGGCGATGCAACCTCCGGGGAGGGTCAGGCATCTTTATTGGCGAACCAGAACGAGGCCGCGCGGCGGCTGCTGGAAAAGCTCCGGCCTGACGCCAGCACCCATTTGGACACGTTAGTTGAACAATTAGAAGGGTTTACACCTTCCGAGCTGATCGCCGCCCTATTTGAACTGGAAATGAACGGCCTGGTAAAACAGCTTCCGGGGAAGAACTTTGTTAAAGTGTGGTAGGCAGTCCTCGCTTCTGGTTAGAAGTTTCAGTCAGCTATGGCAAAGGCTCTCGTAATCGTAGAATCGCCCGCTAAGGCGAAGACCATCAATAAATACCTGGGCAGAAACTATCTCGTCAAGGCTTCACTCGGCCATATCAAGGATCTCCCCAAAAAAGACCTCGCTGTAGATGTGGATCATGGCTTTGAGCCCAAATACGAAGTGATTGAGGGCAAGAGGAAGCTGATCCAGGAACTCAAGGATGCGGCCAAGAAAGTGGAACAGGTCTATCTGGCGGCCGACCCGGACCGGGAAGGCGAGGCCATCTGCTACCACTTGCAGGAAGAGCTCGATACCGGCAACGGCAAGGGCAAAAAGAAGAAGACCGGCCCGGAGATCTTCCGGGTGATGTTCAACGAGATCACCTCCCGCGGCATCAAACGGGCCTTTGAGCATCCGGGGCAGGTGGATATTCACCTGGTGGAAGCGCAGCAGGCGCGGCGCGTCCTGGACCGGCTGGTGGGGTACAAGATCTCGCCGCTGCTTTGGGATAAGGTCCGGCGCGGGTTATCGGCGGGACGCGTGCAGACGGTGGCGCTGCGGCTGATCGTCGAGCGCGAGCGCGAAATCCGCGCATTCGAAAAGAAGGAATATTGGACCATCGACGTCCATCTCGGGGCGAAGAAGCCGCCTTCGTTTGACGCGCGGCTGATCAAGCGCCTGAGGGGGGCAGCAGACTCCCAGCCCGAGACTCCGGAGGTCGGCAATCAGGAAGCCGCCGACGCCATCGTCAAGACCCTAGAGGGCGCCGAATATGTGGTCAAGTCGGTGGGCACGCGCGAGAAGCGGCGCAATCCGGTGGCGCCGTTTATCACCTCAACGCTGCAACAGGAAGCGGCGCGCAAACTGCGGTTCAGCGTGAAGCGCACCATGATGCTGGCGCAGCGCCTCTATGAAGGCATCGAGCTGGGCAAGGAGGGCGCGGTCGGCCTCATCACTTACATGCGCACGGATTCGACGCGCGTGGCCGGTGAAGCGATCGAGGAGGTCCGCGGGTTCGTCAGCGAGAAGTACGGTGCGCCGTACCTGCCGGAGGCACCCAACGTATATAAATCCAAGAAAGAGGCGCAGGATGCGCACGAAGCCATCCGGCCCTCGTCGGTGATACGGACGCCGGAGGAAATCGAACGGCATCTCTCGGACGACGAACTGAAACTCTACCGGCTGATCTGGATGCGGTTTGTGGCATCGCAGATGATGCCGGCGGTATTTGATCAGACCACGATCGATGTCACGGCGCAGGGCCAGGATAGGGCCGAGTACACATTCCGCGCCACGGGACTGGTGCGGAAGTTCGACGGCTACCTGCGGGTCTACGAGGAAGGCAAAGACCAGAAGGACGAGGACGACGAGGAGCTGCGCCACAAGCTGCCGCCGGTGGAGGAACACGAGAAGCTGCGGTTCCGCGGCATCCGGCCGGAACAGCACTTCACCGAGCCGCCGCCGCGCTACAACGAAGCCACGCTGGTGAAGAAGCTGGAATCGGACGGCGTGGGGCGGCCCTCCACGTACGCGTCGATTCTCTCCACGATTCAGGAGCGCGAGTACGTCACCAAGGAAGGCGGCAAGTTCCGGCCGACCGAGCTGGGGATGGTGGTGACGGATCTGCTGCTCGAGAGCTTCAATGACATCTTCGAGGTGCAATATACGGCGCGGATGGAGGAGGAGCTGGACGAGATCGAGGACGGCAAAATCGACTGGCGCGAGGCCATGGGCGAGTTCTACGGGCGCTTCGAGAAAGACTTGAAGCGCGCCGAAGAGCACATGACCGACATCAAACGCATGGAGAAGCCCACCGATCTCACCTGCGAAAAATGCGGCAAACCGCTGGTGATCAAGTGGGGCAAGCACGGCAGCTTCATCGCGTGCACGGGGTATCCGGAGTGCACCAATACGCGTGAGGTTCCGGCGGAACTGGCCGAGACCGATGGCGCCGACCTCACCGAGCAGGGCGACGAGGAGTACTGCCAGAACTGCGGCCGCACCATGGTGCTGAAGAAAGGGCGGTTTGGGCAGTTCTACGCATGCACCGGTTATCCGGATTGCAAGACCACGCGGCCGATCGGCGGGACGCAGAAGAAAGCTGACGTGGCGCTGGATGAAAAGTGCCCGCAATGCGGCAACAACCTGGTCATGAAGTACGGGCGGTTCGGCGAGTTCACGGCGTGCAGCAACTATCCGGCATGCAAATTCGTCAAGCAGAAGACCGTGGGCGTGAAGTGCCCGGAATGCGCGGAAGGCGAAGTGGTGGAGCGGCGTTCCAAGCGCGGTAAGACGTTCTACGGCTGCAGCCGCTACCCGGAATGCAATTTCGTCGCATGGGCCAAGCCGGTGCCGGAGAAATGCCCGGAGTGCGGCAGTTCCTACATGCTGGAAAAATGGCTGAAGGACGGCGCCACGCTCCAGTGCCCCAATCAGGAATGCAAATTCAAAAAGAAGGTGGCTGAGCCGGAGCTGGTCAGCCGCTAATGCTCCTTCCCAGACGCGTCTCCCACCTTCGCTGGTGGATCGGCGCGCTGCTATTTGCCTCCACCGTCATCAACTACATCGACCGCCAGACGCTGAATGTGCTGGCGCCTTTTCTGAAGACCGAATATCGGTGGACCAACAGCGATTTCGCGCTGATCGTCATCGCGTTCCGTGTGTCCTATTCCGTCGTGCAGTTTCTCGGCGGGCGGTTCGTGGATTTCGTGGGAACACGGCGCGGGCTGATGATTACCGTGGCGTGGTATTCGGTGATGGCGATGGTCACCTCGCTGGCGACGGGGCTGAGGAGCTTCTGCACGTTCCGGTTTCTGCTGGGTGCGGGCGAAGCGGCCAACTGGCCGGGCGCGACCAAGGCGGTCTCGGAATGGTTTCCCGCGCCGGAGCGGGGAATTGCCGTGGCGCTGTTCGACAGCGGATCGGCGATTGGCGGTGCGGTTGCGCCGGCGCTGGTGGTGTGGCTCTATCACGTGTTCGGCACGTGGCGGCCGGCGTTTCTCATCACCGGCACGCTGGGGTTTCTCTGGCTGCTCGCGTGGATCATCACCTATCACAAGCCGGAGGAGCACTCGCGCATTACCGATTCCGAGCGCGCCATGATTCTGGCCAATCGCGCCGGGGCGGACGAGCAAGTGGCGCGCAAACGTGCTCTGGTTTCCCAGATTCTCAGCTACCGGCAGGCGTGGGGTTGCATTTTGCCGAAGGCGATTCTGGATCCCTACTGGTACCTGGTGGCGGATTGGTTCGGTCTGTTTTTGGTGAGCCGCGGATTCCGCCTGGAGGACACGGCCATCGGGTTTGGGATTCCATTTGTGGGCGCGGATCTCGGGAACTTCGTGGGCGGCGGGCTTTCGAGCTGGTTCATTCATCGCGGCTGGACGGTAGGGGCTGCGCGGCGCATCATCTTCCTCATCTGTGGTCCGCTGATGCTGCTGATGATTCCCGCGGTTTACACCAAACAGCTCTGGCTGTTGGTTGCGGAGTTCTTCCTGGCGACGCTCGGCTACGCGGCGTGCGCGACGGTGTTTCTGACGCTGCCTTCCGACCTTTTCGAGAGCGGATCGGTGGCCACGGTGAGCGGACTGGCGGGAATGACCGCGGGCTTCGTGACCATCGCGGCGACCTACACCATCGGCGCGGTGACGGACAAGTACTCATTCGCTCCCATTCTGATGGGCGCAAGCGTGGCGCCGGTGCTGGCGGCGATTGTGGTGTTTGCGCTGGTGCAGAATACCAAGAATACGGGGAACGGGGTAGTGCTGCGGATTTGAGAGATCCGCCTTTAGGGTCTGACCTCAGGACCTGAATTTCAACAGCGCTTCTTCAATTACTCGCTGATACGTGAAATACTCGAACTGCTGAAGTTGGTATTCGTTCCTTTGGGGCAGTTTCTTCTTGAAGGGCAGGCGCAAAAAGCCCGCGAGCGCCAACCGGTAGAGCGAGGGCGCGAGCCAAAATAGACCCTCTTTGGACTTCGTTGGCATGAGAAGTGATGCGCGCACGGGGCTGCCGTGTAGGAAAGCGCAACGCGCTTGATAAAGCTTGCCATAAAGCCAGCATGGCAGGGGGCGGCGTGGCCAGGGGCGTTTGTCTCTTCCCATGTACGCGGCGAAGCGCCGGGAGCCAACGCGTTTATCGTGGTAGCGGACACGTTCCAAGAGCGGATATACACTTCGAAGACCTGAATTTGCGGTACGCGGATGGGCGAGTATCTCGAATGCCGAAACCCACAGCGCTGTGATGCGGCCGAGGTCATACATAGTTGGATCGATCCCGGCTGGGAGCCTTGCGGCTTGGTTCGCCATGTTTAAGGAACGAAAGAGAGCACGGTCTCGCCATCGTTGTCGGCGTCCGAGATAGTGGCCTTTCCAGCGGCCGAGCAGAGCCTTGTACAGGGGCTCGTCGAGTTGTGAAAGTTCCATGACGGGAAGTTCGGCGGATGATTGACCGTGGAATTCCCCGACCTCGCGCACGTCAGTGACTGCCGGAGTCGACAGCACAAGGCGCTCGTAACCTGGATGAAGCGTCCATGGATAAAACGCGAACGAGTTAGAGTAGAAAATGTGGCGCGGGTTCGTTGAGATAGCAGCAATTGAACGAGCGTACGGGATCGTGGAAAGCGCCACCAAATCGCGAAAACTCGCTAAAGGCTCGACTTGGCCGAGTTTCGTGAGTAGGCCTTCGCGAACCACGAGCACGGCTGGATCGAGTGGCGCTGAGAACGCGTCTGTGAAACGGCATAGGAACGTCTGAAACGTAGGGTTCGCGGAACCGAACTCGACGACGCGAGGGTCGGAGCGCGGCGCGATTGCGATCTCGTCACCTCCGATTGCCTTCTGTAACGAGAGGTTTGGCAGGATGGCGGCTGGCCTCCACACGGGTTCAACTTTCGTGCTCACTGCGGTCTATTAGCCCAATTCCTATGTGACCATATAGCGACTGGCGCCGGTGCTGGCGGCGATCGTGGTGTTCGCGCTGGTGCAGAATACGAAGAACACGGGGAACGGGGTGGTGCTGCGGATTTGAAATCAGCGGGGAACCGGTTTATCGAGGGTATCCCAGCTATAAGCGCGAGCGATGCGATCCCGCACTTCTCGAATAACGGGCTCGCTGTCGTCACTGTTGGCCATGATCACCACTCCATACCCCTTGACGCGATGCGCGAGCATATCGGAGCGAAATCCCCAGTTTGAGCCACCGTGGCCGAAGTACCAGCCTTCGCCCATCTTTTCGATGGTGAAGCCGACGGCAAAGGGGCCGACTCCCACCGGTGTGACCATCTCCTCCATGCTTTTCTGCGTCAGCACGCGGCCGGATTTTCCGAGCAACGTCAACTGCACCTCGATGAGGAGCTTGGCCAGGTCGGTCGGCGTCGTCCAGAGTCCCGCGGCCGCCATCTCCGGATAGACATGCCAGGGAGCGTCTAACCGTTTGCCCGAATCACTGTGCGCCCGCGCAGCCTGCTTCTGCCGCGCAACCGGCAGCGGCTGTTCGTAAGTGCTGTTGGTCATGCCGATCGGATCGAGAACCAGCTCTCGCATGATGAGCGGAAACGGCTTTCCCAAGGTGTCAGTCAGCGCCAGTTGCTCAATGATGACGCCGCCACCGGAGTACTTGTAGGCAGTGAGCGGCGGACGCTCCAACCGGACCTTTCCAACGTTGGACGGCGGCAGCCCGTCCAGGATTTGCGGAACGGTGGGAAGCGGTGCGGAGGGCGCATAACCCGGAAATCCGAATCCGTCGCCGGTGCCGGAGGTGTGACTCATCAGCTCGCGTGGTGTGACGGGCTTGCCGGCGTCGAATTCGCTGGGCGGCATCTTCCATGATTTGAGGATGGTGTTGATGTCCTGATCCAGGCCGAACTTTCCCTCCTGGATCGCCTTGAGCGAGGCCATGGCCGCGACCGGTTTGCTCATGGACGCGGCCTGGAACATGGTGTCCGGATTTACCGGAGCGCCGGTTTCGACATCGGCAACTCCCCAACCCTTGGCCCACTCGACCTGGAAGTCCCGGATGACCGCGACGCTCAATCCGGGCACGTGGAAGCGGTCCATGAGTTCGCGCAATGTGAATGGGTCGAAGCCCTGGTGGTTGGGTACCTGCGGATCTTCGATGGTTTTGATGATTCGGGCTGGATCCTGTGCTGTTGCGGAGGGAGCCAGGAGCAGAAAAAGCGCGGCTCCGCAAAGGGCGAACTGGGTGGTTCTGGCAAGAGTGCTCATGCGGAATCTCGAATTGCACTTCAGTATACGCGCCCTGCACCGCGGTGTACGATTGACGAAACTTTTCGTTGACATTGACGAAATTCTTCGTCAATATGGGGCCGTGGCTTTCAAGCAACCCAAACCGACCGCGGCGGAGCTGGAGATTCTTCGGGCCTTGTGGGATTCGGGACCCTGCTCCGTGCGTGAGATCCA
>JASHOO010000433.1 GCA_030041035.1 Bryobacteraceae bacterium
GGGTGTTGGGCTCGGCCGCCACTGCGCTGGTCGTGTACTTGTTCAGCGGGAACATGCCGCTTTCGGCCAGCGTGGGCGGTCTCGACATGGTCGTCAAAATCGTTCTTTATTTTCTGCACGAACGTATCTGGAATTACATTCCCTTTGGACGTCCCAAGCCCCCTGAATACGAGATCTGAGACAAGGCCGCTTACCAAAGACAGTCTATTCGACCGGGCAGTCGATGCCGGATAAAGGAAGTAATGGACCGTCCTCGGCTTCCTTCGAACGAAGTCCAGCGTCTGAACGCGCTGCGCCGTTCGAAACTTCTCGATTCGCCTCCGGAGCGGCTCTTCGACGCCATTGCCCTGCGGGCTGCCGAAATTTGCAAAACTCCTATTGCTTTGATCTCTCTGGTGGACGAACATCGCCAGTGGTTCAAATCGCGCGTCGGTCTGGACGCCACCGAAACGGATCGGGACGTCGCCTTCTGCTCACATGCCATCCTGCAGCAGGAACTCATGGTGGTACCGGATGCACTTTCCGATGAGCGTTTCGCGCAGAATCCGCTGGTGACGCACGAACCCAACATTCGCTTCTATGCGGGGATGCCGCTGGTGACCAGCGACGGCTGCGCTCTAGGAACTCTTTGCGTCATTGACCGGAAGCCGCGCCAGCTCACGGTCAGCCAAATGGATCAGCTGCGTGTTTTGGGCGAGAGCACCCGGATTCTACTGGAGATGAGATCGTCCCGGCTGGGCGAGATATTTGAAAAAGCAGTCGCCGCCACAGCAGAAGGCGTCACCATCGCCGATGCCCGCGAGCCCGACATGCCGCTCATCTTCGCCAATGAGGCGTTCTATACAATGACCGGCTACACAGAGGAGGACGTGCTCGGCCGGAATTGCCGGTTCTTGCAGCGCGGCGACGCCGATCCCCGCAGCCTCCAGAAAATCCGTGAAAGCATCCGGACCAGACAGAACTGCGTAGTCGAGCTGTTGAATTACACCAAGACAGGGAGGCTGTTCTGGAACCGGGTCTCGCTCATTCCGATCGTCGACGAGGGTGGCGAACTGACACACGTGATCGGCCTGCAATCAGACATCACGGAAGCCAAGGAAGCAGAAGCCGCGCGCCAGCAAATGCTGGGCATGCAGGCGACCATGCACACCGTCAATGACGTCGTTCTCAACTTCATGAACTACATGCAGCTGTACCGGATGCACATGGAAGAGACCTGGAGCACCGATCGTGGGGATCTCCGCGAGTTCGATGCCATGTTCGAAGACACCATGACCAAGCTCTCGAAGATCAATGCTCTGACGAAATTCAAGTCGAAGATCGCAGCCCGCGGAATCACCGTGCTCGATACCGAATAAGCCGCGCACCCACCGCCGGACCTAGGTCCGCAACACCCCCAGCAGCGCCTGCCGCAACTCTTCCTGCTTTCGACTCTCCAGCTTGCGCCGGTCCACGGTAACGTAAAACACGTCGATCGCCTTATGCGCTTCGGTATCGATCAGTACCACGTCGATGCTCGCCCCATGGGAGGAAATGGTGGACGCGATGTCATACAGCAGCCCGGGCCGGTCTTCGGCCACCACCTCGATTAAGGTAGCTGATTGCGACGCCTGGTCGTCGAAATGCACCGAGGGTTCGATGTGTGCTTTCCTGCTGGGCGGCGCGACCCGCGGCCGGCTGCGCAACAACTGCTTCACGTCCGTGCGCCCCAGTACGGCGCGCTCCACGGTTGCTTCCAGGCGATCCATTTCACTGGGATTTAGTTCCAGAGTCCGCAGCGGGTCGGCAAAGGAAAACGTATCCAGCACCGTGCCGCGCCGGTTCGCGAACGCCTCGGCCTTCAGAATATTCATGCCGAAGCTCGAGAGCGTACCCGCAATCGTCGCAAACAGAAACGGCCGGTCGCCGGTGACCAGCGTCAGCCGGTAAACGCTGCCCAGCCTCTCCAAATCCACCGCCACGCCGCGCGGCCGGCTTTCCTGTTCGAGCCGGATGTGTCGCGCGACGTCTGTTTCGGAATGGGTGCGGAGGTAGCGCCGGGGGAAGCCCTCCAGGAATGCGCTCTCTTCAGCAGAACCGGCTTTTTCAATGCGCCCGGTTTCGAGTTCGCGCGTCAGCTCGTTGTAAGTCAGCAGATAGAGCTGCCACAATTGCTCCGCGCGCCAGGGCGTCATCACCGTAGGATTTACCGCGCTAATGTCGGCGTAACTCATGAGAGTCAGCCGCTGGAGATTTTCCACCGTGCCCACAATTTGCGCCAGATCGCGCGCGGTCGCGGGATCAAACGGGTCGCGCCCGTTCATGGTGGCGGACATTTCCAGATGATGGCGAATCAGGAAACGCACCGTGCTTCGCTCTAGCGCGGGGATTTGAATCCGCTCCATGGCGCCTTCTGCTACGCGCAGGGACGCGTCTACATGGCCCTCCTGAGGATAGCCCTTGCCGACGTCGTGAAACAGCAGCGCGAACATCAACGCGCCCGGCTGCTCGATTTCGGAAAGTAACCCGGCAAACGAGGACGCCGGCGCAGTTTTCTCCTCCCTAAGTTGTGCCAAGGTTTGTATGGCCACCAGCGTGTGCTCATCCACCGTGTAGCGGTGGAAGAAATCGCGAATCACCAGGCAGTCAATGCGCTCCCATTCAGGAAACACCGCCGCCAGCGCTCCGCTTTCGTGGGCCACGCGTAATGCGAGCGCCGCGTGAGGCAGCCCGAGCGTCTCGCTCAGAGCCGGCCAGATGGACCGCGGCGAAGCAAAGTAGGCCCGGACAGCCGGAAGTTGCGGCGTCATGCGCTGCTCGGCTTCGAGCGACAAACGCATCCCATGGCGCGCCACAAACTGCATCAGCCGCAACAGCAGTTCCGGCTCGGCTTCGAGCTGCTGCGGCGCGCGGAAGTAGACGCGCTCGCGCGCCACTGAGAAATCGGCGTTCGAGACGCGCGAGCGCCGGTCGCGGAACTGCGCAAACAGTGAGCTGGCACGTGCTTCCTCGGATTCGAGCACTCCCAGCGCCGAGCGATGCACGGCCCGCGCGCTACGAAAGTAATCGCGC
>JASHOO010000434.1 GCA_030041035.1 Bryobacteraceae bacterium
GTTGGAGCTTCTCTCTGCTGCATTGGAACCGCCGCCGGCAGCTCCGAATGAACCGCCTAGTGTCACAGCTAGCCCGGCTCTTCCCCCGCTGACTTCTTACGCGGATTTGCGGGCAGCCGACCCCCCGCCGGCCTCAGTCGAATCGGAAGCGGAAACGGCCCCGCTTCTATATGCAACGCCGGTCACAGAACCTGCACCGGTCAGCACCAGCTACGCGGTGCCCGAAGAGCCGCCACTCTCGCTCTGGATTTCAGGGCCGCCCGACACCTGGGCCTCAGAGCCGCCGCTTTCCAAACCCGAGGCCGCCGAGCAACCTTCTTTATCCGCAGCCATCGAGCCGCCAAAGTTGGAAGTGGAGGCTGCCACTCCGCTTGAGCCGCCTGTAGCTCCGCTCGCCCTGTTGCAAGAAGCGCCGGTGATTGAGTCAAAGCCTGCGTTGAGTCAGTTGGCACCCGAATCTGCCCTGGCGTCCCCAGCCGAAACCGTTTCACCGGCAGGCCAGTCAACGCCCGCACCCGCTCCAGCTCCCCAGGCCGAAACCGCTGCTGTGGTCAGTCCGCCTGCGGTTACTCCGCCGCACGCCCCCGTGAATCCTGACTTACTTACGGCTCTATTTGGCGATACGCTCCTCTCGCGCGTGAGTCTCACTCTGGTGATTTGTGCCATCACATTTTTCCTGGGAACCGTCACCCTGTTTGCTGTCTTGTCCGTGACCAAGCCATGAACCGGCCTCGATGAATTTCAAAATCGGCGATACCATTGGGGCCTACAAGATTGTCGCTTCTCTCGGGAGCGGCGGCATGGGTGAAGTGTTTCAGGCCGAGCATACCGTTACCCGGCGCATCGAAGCCATGAAGATCCTGACCGCAGAACCCGCTTCTGCACCCGAACGCGACCAGAGATTTCTGCGTGAGATACAACTGCAAGCGCGCCTCAATCACCCCAATATCGCCATCGTTCACAATGCGTTCTGGCAGGGCGGCAGCCTGATCATGATCATGGAGCTGATCGAGGGCCAGTCGTTGCGGAGCATTCTGGAGCGTGGAAAACTGCCGCTGCCCACAGCGCTCGATTACGCCTGCCAGGCCCTCCAGGCACTCGACTACGCTCACGCTCACGGCGTTGTGCACCGCGATATCTCGCCTTCCAACATGATCGTTACGGCCGGCGGTACACTCAAGCTCACCGATTTCGGCCTGGCTAAGTCGCAAACCGATATCCGTCTCACTCAAACCGGCGCTATCGTCGGCTCTCTCTATTACACCTCGCCTGAGCAAGTGCAGGGGCACACACCCGTGGATCTCCGCGCCGACATTTATTCGCTCGGTGCGCTCTTGTTTGAAATGGTGACCGGCGCGAAGTTATTTCACTGCGACAAGCCGTTCTCTCTGATGCAGGCTCATGTGGAGCAGACGCCGCCCCGTCCCAGTGAAGTCTGCCCAGACCTGCCGCACGAACTCGATGACGTCCTTTTGAGGGCTCTGGAAAAGGATCGCGATAAGCGCTTCCAATCGGCTGAGTTATTTCGCTGCGCGCTGGAGAGCGTGAAAGAGAGGCGGCACCCGGAACGTTTTCTCCTGCCTGCCCCGCTGCAGTTGCGCATCCTGTCACAGCCCGCCGAAGCCCACACTCCCGAGCTCGTCCCGGATGACGCCTCGCCGCGAACCCGCCGCAATCGCCGGCCTAAGGGCGGTAGCGGGCGCATGGGACGTTTCCGCCGACGTCTGGTCGTCTATCTCGAAGACAATACTGTTTCCGGTTTGGGCGAAGCGCGTCGCTCTCGCGATCATGGCGGTTATCGCAACTGGGCTACGCAGCTCCGCCACCTGGCCGGTCACTTGGCTGGTAGAACTGACCTGCTCCAGGCCGGTTACTTACCGCGTGATATCGAGGCTATAGTCGACGATCAGACACAGAACCAACCACAGCCAGGCAAGGTTACTAAGACGCCCGATAAGCCGTTATCTGACTCAGTTAACCAGGACTAAGTTAACCTAAGTTATTACTAAATTCGCTATCTCGGCTAAGTTGGCTTCGGTTATAATTGTTGTCAGAGGGTTATAAGTGAGTGCGGTGCCTATACTGTGGAAAGTCATCCTGGTCGCCCTTTAAGAAGCTCACAGCGGGCGGTGAATTCTGTAGCAGCGCTCATCGCGAGTCCTACCAGCAGCGTTTGCGCAAAGTCGCTAGTGTCCTCGAACAGTATGAGATTCCCTCGCAGGAAGCCGAACACGCCAGTGCTGACCCGGCAAGCGCGGCCGCCTTGGTCACCCGTCCTGAGCTGCGCGAGCCCCTCATGAGCGATTTGTTTCGCGCTTTGGCCTGCACTCCTGCGACAGCCCCCGCTGAGGCGCGGACGGCGCCCGCCATCCAACCCCCCTTCGAGATTCGCGCCCGCATACGCCGCTGGGGTCTGAAGATCAGGTTCCTCAAGGCCTCATAGCCGCAACCCCCCGCTTCCGGCCGCTTCCGGATTTGTCCCCAATCCCCTTGCACGATCCCACCCCTTTCTGCGTCAATTAGATGTATGAAAGTGGAGGCGGATTTCTGCCTCCCCGCTAAGCTATGGCTACTGAACGCGTTAAGCTCCTGGACCCGGCCGCCGAGACCGCCGAAGCCCAGGCCATCGCCACCCGCTACCGCTGCGAGTACGTCGACTTGCGTGTCGCCTCCATCGACCACGATCTGTTCCGCTCCATCCCCGTCGACCTGATGTTCCGATACAACTTCGTGCCCATGCGGGCGCAGAACGGAACCCTCGATATCGCCCTCGCCGACCCGCGTAACCTCAACATGATCGACGAGTTGGCCCTGCTGCTGAACAAGAAGCTGCGCATCAAGGTCGCCACGCTCTCGCAGATTGCCGAGCTGCTCAAAAAGACCGAGCAGTCCCAGCGCGTGCTCGAAGAGGTCACCGAAGGTTTTACCCTCGACGTCGTCGGCGACGAGGAAAACCCCGACGAGACGCTTTCCATCGACAAGCTGACCGCCGCCGACAGCGACATCGCCCCCGTCATCAAGCTGGTGGACACCACCATATTTAATGCTTTGGAGCGCCGCGCCAGCGACATTCATATCGAATCGCGCGATCAGGAAGTCGCCATCAAGTACCGCATCGACGGCGTCCTGCACTACGCCATGCCTCCCATCGCCAAGGACTGGCATTCCACCATCCTTTCGCGTATCAAGGTCATGAGCGAGCTCGATATCGCCGAGCGCCGCGTCCCCCAGGACGGCCGTTTTCGTGTGCGCTACAAAGGCCGCCTCATCGATTTCCGCGTCTCCATCATGCCCACCATCCACGGGGAAGACGCCGTGCTCCGCGTCCTCGACAAGGAATCTATGAGCGAGAAATTCGCCAAGCTCTCGCTCGAAGTCGTTGGATTCTCCGATTCCGACCTCACCAAATTCCGCCGCTATATTTTGGAACCTTACGGCATGGTGCTCGTCACCGGACCCACCGGATCGGGCAAAACCACCACCCTCTATGCTGCGCTCTCCGAAATCAAGAACGACGAGGACAAGATCATTACCATTGAGGACCCGGTCGAGTACCAGATCAAAGGCATCACGCAAATTCCCGTCAATGAGAAGAAGGGCCTCACCTTTGCGCGCGGCCTGCGTTCCATCCTGCGCCACGACCCCGACAAGATCATGGTGGGCGAAATCCGCGACCAGGAAACCGCGCAGATCGCCATCAACTCCGCCCTCACCGGCCACCTGGTGTTCACCACCGTTCACGCTAACAACGTTCTCGACGTGCTGGGGCGATTTCTTAACATGGGTGTCGAGCCCTACAATTTCGTTTCCGCGCTGAATTGCATTCTTGCCCAACGCCTGGTGCGCGTCATCTGCGAGTTCTGCCGCAAGCGCGTGCAGTATCCCGATTCCTACTTGGTCGAAAGCGGTTTGAATCCCAATGAATGGCGCGACATTCCGTTTTACGAAGGAGCCGGCTGCTTCGAATGCGGCGGTACCGGCTTCCGCGGCCGCACTGCCATCCATGAGCTTTTAGATCTAACCGAGCGCATTCGCGAGATGATCCTCGATAAGCGCGCCACGTCGGAAATCAAGCGTGCCGCGCGCGAAGAGGGCATGACGTTCCTGCGTGAGTCGGCGCTGCTTAAGGTAAAAAAAGCCACGACTACCCTCAAAGAGATCAACAAGGTCACTTTCATCGAGGGCTGAGGGACGCGTAACATGAGTCTGCTCCGCGCGCTCTCCGGCCTCTGGCGCGACCCGCCTCCCGCGCTCGCTTTCGAGCTCTCGGAAGCGGGGATTTCCATGGCGCGCACGGTGCGCAATCCGGAGTGCGAATTTCAGCCACTCGATCCGGGAGTGATCTCCGTCTCGCCGCTGCGCGACAACATTCTCGAACCCGACAAGTTCGTTCGCGCCGTTCGGGCTTTGCTTCCGCAGAATGGCAGCCGTAAGCGCCGCAATGCTGCCCTCATCCTGCCGGATGCCTGCGCGCGCGTTTCCGTGCTCGATTTCGATGACTTCCCCTCCGACCCCAGAGAGCAACTGTCGTTGGTTCGCTTCCGTATGAAGAAGAGTGTTCCTTATGACGTGGAATCCGCGGCGTTGAGCTTTTACCCTCAGGCGCCCGGCGGCAAAGGCGGAAATTATGATGTGGTGGTTGCGGTCGCGCCGGTGGACATCATCGCGCGCTACGAAGCCCCGTTCCGCGCCGCCGGCGCCGAGCCCGGCTTTGTCACCATCTCTGCATTGGCCGCTCTCGATCTGGTGAACGAAACCGGAACCGTCGCCGTCGCCAAGCTGAGCGGCCGCATGCTCACCATTCTGGTGGTCTGCTCAGGCCTGCTCAAGCTCGTGCGGTCGCTCGAGCTCGCCGAGCCCGGCGTGGCCGAGATTGCCGCCGACCTCTACCCGACATTCGTTTACATTGAGGATCAGCTC
>JASHOO010000435.1 GCA_030041035.1 Bryobacteraceae bacterium
ATCGCGGCCAGCCCCAGAACGGCGAACAGCATCAAAATCTTCTTCGTCATGGATGCAAATCTCCTTAGTCGTTGTCAACGGCCCACGGGTGAACGGCCGCGCCGCGCGCACAGACACACCACGCCCGGCGTTTGCCGTTACGAAATCTGCCCCCGTAAAGCCGCTAACGAAATCTTTCCCGATGATACGCGGAGAACGTGAAAACGTTCCGTTCGGATACGGTGATTTAACAGTTAGGAGTTGCCGCGCTTGCAAATTTCGAAAGCGGGCAGTGTGCGGTATTGGGATCGCGCACGTTTACGCGAGAAACCTTGCGGCACGATCCATCGCAGTCTTTTGCGTCACCGGATCATGGCCGAATCCGGGAATCCATTGCATCTCCCGTTCCTGCCGGAACCAGGTTATCTGGCGCTTGGCATAGCGCCGCGTGTTGCGCTGGGCGTAGAAAATCGCATCTTCCAGTTTCAACTCGCCGCTCAAGAGCTGAACCGCCTGGCGATAGCCATGCGATTCAAACGGCTTACAGGACGGGGAAAATCCGCGGGCGAGAATGCCACGCACTTCCTCAACCAGACCTTTGCGGAACATCTGTTCGGTACGCTGGTTCAATCGCTGGTAAAGCTCCTCGCGCGGCGGAGCGAGGCCAATTTTGAGAACACGATAGCCGCGCAGGGCGTCCCGGCCCTGACGAAACACCTCGGTCACGGAGCGTCGCGTCAGCAGGCATACCTCCAGCGCGCGAACCAGCTTCGGGAAATCATGCGGATGAATGTGTTGTGCGGCTTCCGGATCAAACCGCTGGAGCAACCGGTAAATGGACCCAGGCCGCCGCTCGTCGCGTGCGCGCAGGCGGTCGCGTAGCGGCTGATCGCGTGACGGACCCGGAAACAGGCCATCCACCAGCGCACGGAAATAGAAGCCCGTGCCTCCGGTGATTACCGGTAAACACCCGCGTGCCGACACTTCGCCAAGCACTTGGCGGGCCAGACGGGCGTATTCGCCTGCCGTAAACACCTGATCCGGATCGAGAATATCGATCAAATGGTGCGGGATCTGACAACGCTCCTCGGGCGGGAGTTTGGCCGTTCCGATGTCAAAGTACCGGTAAATCTGAAGGGAATCGCAGCCCACCACCTCGCCCGCGAACTGCCCGGCCAGGCGCAAAGCCAGTTCGCTCTTCCCCGCCCCAGTGGGCCCTAAAATGGCGATAACCCGGCGCTCCTGCATAACGTCTTAGTATCTGCGGCGTCGCGGTATACAATAATAAAGGGAAGGGCTTCGTCTTTTCTGGGCGCCCGGCGCGCGGTAGGCGAAAGAAGATTGCATCAATGAACAATCCGGCAAGATCACTTCTAGGGTTTCTCTGCCTCGCGGCATTTTCCACAGGCTTGGCGCTGGGCCAGAATGCACCGGACGCGGCCAGTAAGAGCGCGTCAGACTCCCAAGTTTCCGACAGGGCCAACGCCTATTACAACTTTGCCATGGGCCACCTGTATGCGGAGCTGGCAGGCGCCTTCGGCAACCGCAGCGACTACACCAACAAGGCCATTGACTACTACCGCCAGGCGATGAAGCTCGATCCGTCGGCGTCTTTCCTGTCTCAGGAGCTGACCGATCTTTACATCCAAGCCGGCCGGATCAAGGACGCTGTCAGTGAGGCCGAGGACCTCCTGAAGCAGGACCCGGATAACCTGGACGCCCGGCGCCTGCTCGGCCAAATTTACTCGCGGCTGATCGGCGACCCCGAGCAGCACAAGGTAAATGACGAGATGGTGCAGAAGGCCATCGAGCAGTTCCAGAAGGTCACTGAAAAAGACCCAAAAGATACCGATAGCTGGTTGATGCTCGGGCGCCTCGAGCGCGTAGCCGGCAACTCCGTCGAGGCCGAAAAAGCCTTCAAGCGGGTTCTCGACCAGGATGCGGGTAACGAAGAGGCATTAACCGGACTTGCCATGGTGTACTCCGAACTGGGGGATACCAAGAGCGCCATCGAGATGCTGCAACTGGTTACGAGCAAGCATCCCAATCCCCGCACCCTGGCTGAACTGGCGACCTTTTATCACAATTTGCACGATTATTCGAGCGCCTCCGACGCCTGGCAGAAGGCGCTCCAGATGGACCCCGACAACAACCGCCTCAAGCGCGATCTCGCCGAGGATCTTCTGTACGCGGATAAAGCAAACGAGGCACTGAAGCTCTACCAGGAGCTGGCTGCGGCCGATCCCCGGGACATACAGCCCCCGTTGCGAATGGCCGAGATCTACCGCCAGCGGGGTGATTTCGTCAAAGCCCAGGCCGCACTCAATAAGGCGCGCGATCTGGATTCCCAGAACCCGGAAGTTCGCTACGAGGAAGTGAACCTGCTCGATGCTGAGGGCAAGACCGACGCCGCCATTGCCGCGCTCCGCGCCATGATCAATGACACGCCCGCCAGCAGTGACGATGAAAAGGCGCGTCGCACCATCCTGCTGGAACGGCTGGGTGGCCTCTATAGTAGCGTGCAGCGCTACAGCGATGCTGTCGAAGCCTACCGGCAAATCGCAGACGTGGATCCGGACGCGGCACCGCGCGTTTCCGCCTCGATTATTGACACCTGGCGCGAGGCCAAGGACTTCAAGAAAGCCGACGCCGAGGTTCAGACGGCGCTCAAGAAGTTTCCTAAAGACCGCTCCTTGATCAGCGCCAAAGCGTCTCTGCTGGCGGACGAAGGCAAAATCGACGATGCCGCTGCCGCGTTGCGCACCCTGCTGGATGGGAAAAAGGACTGGGGAACGTACATCGCCATCGCCCAAGTCTATGACAAGGGCAAGCGCTACGAGGACATGGGCAAGGAGCTGGACGCGGCCGACAAACTCGCGGAATCCACCCAGGAAAAAGTAACCGTCACTTTCATGCGCGGCGCGATGCTCGAGCGAACCAAACAGTTCGAGGCCGCCGAGGCCGAGTTCCGCAAGGTGCTGGCCATGGATGCGGAAAACTCCAGCGCGCTCAACTATCTGGGCTATATGCTGGCGGACCGCAACGAGCGCCTGGACGAAGCCCAGAAAATGGTCGGCAAAGCGGTCGAACTCGAACCGCAGAACGGCGCTTACCTGGACAGCATGGGCTGGGTCTTTTTCCGCCAGAACCGCCTGGAGGAGGCGGCTGATTATCTGCAGAAGGCGTTGCAGAAAACCGGCACGCGAAACGATCCCACCGTCCATGATCACCTGGGCGACGTTTATTTCAAGCAGGGCAAGATCCACGAAGCCATCGTGCAGTGGCAAAGCTCGCTCCAGGATTACAAGGCGGGCGCTGCGGATTCCGATGCGGATCCCGGAGAAATGGCCGAGGTGGGCCGGAAGCTGGAAGACGCCCGCGTGCGCGTGGCCAAGGAAGATTCTCCGGAAAAGGAAAAGCGGCAGTAAACTGGAACCGTTGGAGGTGATTGCGTGCGCCTCTGGTTGATCGCGAGTCTGCTGGTCACAGCGGCGGCGGTTCGCGCGCAAGACGACGTACGTGCTTTGCCGCCGGATTTCTTCGACACTCACCCCACTGCCCTCGATAGCGCGCATTTCCAGCGCGTGTTCGAGAACGACCTGGTGGAGGTCATTCGCGTGCACCTCGGGCCGCACGAGAAAACCCCATGGCTGGATATTCCGGCCCACGTGATGACCTGCCTCAGCGACCAACACGTGCGCCTGCTCTACCCTCACGGCAGACCGTCGGAGCGCCTCGAGAAGGCCGGCCACACAGGCTGGATCGAGCGCGGCGATTACGGCATCGAGAACCTCGAAGACAAGCCTGCGGAATGGATTCTGGTGGTGCCGCGCAGCGGCGAAAACGGCTGACCACGCGAACCGCTCCGCGCAGTTGACGCCACCCGCTTAAACCCGATATCCTGAACGTTTCTGATAGAGGTGCGGCGGCCAAGAGTATCCGGGCGCGCGTTTCCGACGAGCTTCGGACGCCCGTGAAAAAGGGGCCGGCCGCCGAAATCGCCGGCCAACTCGTGATCCGGCGGTTGGGGGGTGCGGTTAATACCGGCCCACTGTCATCCGGCGCCGGTCGCGTAAGGCCGGCACTAGCAGTGAAGACGGGTGGAGCGCTATCGGAAGGTGAACACGTCGCGCAGCAGGTAGGGACCCGCATCATGGCCTGCCTGGGCTTCTCTACCTTCCTTCCCCGCCCCCACCGCGATAAGGTCATGAACGTTTTTGAGCTGACACGAGCGCTCGTCGATATCGAATCCATCAGCGGCAACGAAGAACGCGTCGGCGGATTCCTGTTCGGTTATCTGTCCCGGCTCGCGGAGCGCTACGGCGGCAGTGTGGAACGCATGGAAGTGCAGCCGCACCGGTGCAATGTGCTGGCCCAGTGGGGCGATCCGGTGGTCACGCTTTCCACCCACATGGATACCGTTCCGCCCTTTTTCCCTTCGAGCGAAGACGACGAATTCATCCACGGCCGCGCGGCGTGTGACACCAAGGGCATCATCGCCGCCATGATTCACGCGGCCGAGGCGCTGCTCGCAAACGGCCGGCGGAATCTGGCCCTGCTGTTCGTCGTGGGCGAAGAGCGCAATAGCGCCGGAGCGTACCACGCCGCGAAGAACCCGCGCGGATCGAAATATCTCATCAATGGCGAGCCCACGGAAAACAAGCTGGCCATCGGCTCGAAAGGCGCGCTGCGCTACGAAATTACCGCTGCGGGTAAAATGGCGCACTCCGCGTATCCGGAGTTGGGAGACTCGGCCATCGAAAAGCTGCTCAACGCGCTCGATCGCATCCGGCGCATTCCGCTTCCTGCCGACGAACTGCTCGGGCCGAGCACTCTGAATATCGGGACGATCAGCGGGGGCCGCGCTCCCAACATCATCGCCGATGAAGCCCGCGCCGAGCTGATGATTCGCCTGGTCGGTGATTCGCAATCCACCAAGCAGGCTATCACCTCTGCCGTTGCGGATTGCGCCCAGGCGCGCGTGGTGCTGGAGATCCCGGCCGTCCGCCTGGGCCACCTCAATGGGTTTGCCACCACCATGGTGGCCTACACTACCGATATCCCGGCGTTCGCGGGCATGTGGGGTCAGCCGTTCCTGATCGGCCCAGGAACCATTCACGTCGCGCACACGCTCGAAGAGCGCGTGCCCAAGCGGCAGCTTGTCGAAGCAGTCGAAATTTATCAACGCATGGTGAACGAGTTATGGAACCAAGAATCGAAGTCGGCATCCTAGGCGCGACCGGCATGGTCGGCCAGCATTTCATCAAGTTCTTGCAGGGCCATCCCTGGTTCGAGGTCCGGTGGCTCGGCGCGAGCGACCGCTCGGCGGGCAAGAAATACCGCGATGCAACCAAGTGGCACCTCGCCGGCGTAATGCCCGATGCCGTAGCCGATCTGATGGTGGAGGAATGCAAGCCCAACAACGCTCCGCGCCTGCTGTTTTCGTCGATGGATGCTTCGGTCGCCACCGAAATCGAGCGCGCGTTCGCGCACGCGGGGCACGTGGTCGTGTCGAATTCCAAGAACCATCGCATGGACCGGGACGTGCCGTTGCTGGTGCCGGAAGTAAATCCGGACCATCTGAAGCTGGTGCCGCTTCAGCAGCGCCACCGCCCGTGGAAGGGGCAAATCGTAACCAATCCCAACTGCGCCACGATCTCGCTGGTGATGGGTCTCGCGCCGCTCAAACCGTTCGGCATCACGCAGGTAATTGCCACAACATTTCAAGCGATCTCCGGCGCCGGCTATCCCGGTGTGCCTTCAATGGACATCAACGCCAATGTGATTCCGTTCATCGGCGGCGAAGAGGAGAAGATGGAGCAGGAAACGCAAAAGATCCTGGGTGATTTCGCCGGCGATCACATCCGCCATCTCGATGCCAAAGTCAGCGCGCACTGCAATCGCGTGCCGGTAGTGGACGGGCATCTGGTGACGGTTTCGGTGAAGCTCGCTTCCTATCCCTCGCAGACCGACCTGATGTGCGCGTTCGAAGAGTTTACCGGCGTACCGCAACAGAAGGCTCTGCCCAGCGCCCCGGCCAAACCGGTAACGTATATGCCGCAGAACGACCGCCCACAGCCGCGCCAGGACGCCGAGCGCGACCGCGGCATGGCGGCTTTTGTGGGACGCCTGCGCGCCTGCCCTGTGCTCGACTACAAGTTCGTCGCGCTCACGCACAACACCATTCGCGGCGCCGCAGGCGCGGCCGTGTTGAACGCCGAGCTGATGCACGCCGAGGGGATGCTCGACTGATGATCGTCATGAAGTTCGGCGGGACGTCGGTCGAGTCGGCTTCCGCCATCGAGCGCGTCGCCTCCATTGTGCGCGAGCGTGCCGAGCGCAGGCCGGTCGTGGTAGTTTCGGCGATGGGCAAGACCACCAACAAGCTGCTGGCCATCGCCAATGCCGCCATCAGCGGGAGCCGCGCCAGCTATATCGCGCAGATTCACGATCTTCGCGATTTTCACTCCCGTGAGGCACGGCTGGTGGTGCCGCTCGCGGACCGCGCCGAGCTCGATCGCACACTCGACGACCATTTCCAGGAGCTGACCGAACTGGTCAAAGGCCTGGCGGTCCTGGGCGAGCTCACGCCCCGCTCCATCGATGCCATTTCCAGTTACGGCGAGCGTCTCTCGAGCTATATCGTCTCACTGGCCTTCGCGCATTTCGGAATGAAAGCTGTCCATGTGGACTCCCGGCGCCTGATCGTCACCGACCGCCGCCACACCCAGGCTGCACCGCTCTACGACGAAACCTATGCGCGCCTTGCAGCCACGATCCCGCCGCTGGCAAAAGACCGGATCGTCGTCTTGGGCGGCTTCATCGGCGCCACCGAAAATGGCGTCACCACCACGCTCGGCCGGGGCGGGTCGGATTTCACGGCGTCCATCGTCGGCGCCGGCATCCGGGCGGAGGAGATCCAGATCTGGACCGATGTGGACGGCATGCTCACCTGCGACCCGACCATCCTCGTCGGCGGCCATCGTGTGAAAATCATTTCGTTCGCCGAGGCCGCGGAGCTGGCCTACTTCGGCGCCAAAGTGCTGCATCCGGCAACCGTGATCCCGGCGGTTGAGAAAAACATTCCCGTGCTCATTTTGAATTCGCGCCGCCCCGCGGTCGAAGGCACGCGCATCGTGGCCGATCCCGTCCGCACGGCCAATACCGTGAAATCCATCGCTTGCAAGCGAAAGATTACGGTGGTGAACATTCACTCGACCCGCATGCTCATGGCCCACGGCTTCCTCAAACGCATCTTCGACGTGTTCGAGCGATTCGAAACGCCGGTCGATATGGTGGCCACCTCCGAAGTCAGTGTCTCGTTGACCATCGATAATTCCCAGCGGCTCGCGGAAATCTGCGCCGAGCTGCGACAATTCTCCGAAGTGTCCATCGAGGAAAGCCAAGCCATCGTCTGCTTGGTGGGCGAGAACATCCGCTACACGCCGGGAGTCGCCGCGCGCGTTTTCCGCTCGCTCGAATCCGTCAACATTCGCATGATCTCGCAGGGCGCCTCGCTGCTGAATCTGAGCTTCGTTGTGGCCGAAGCGGATCTGAAGCGCGCCGTGGAAGCGCTGCATCGCGAGTTTTTCGCGCAGCTCGATCCCGGTGTCTTCGATAGAAACGGGGCCGCTGATGCCGCCGCCTGAACGCCGCCTCGCCATCATCGGCTACGGCAAAATGGGCCGGCTCATCGAACAGTTTGCGCCCGAGTATGGTTTCACCGTTGCCCTGAAACTCGACGAGTTCAACAACACGAGTTACGAGGGCGTCACTACCGGGAATTTTCGCGGCATCGACGTGGCTGTGGATTTCTCCATTCCCGCCGCGGTCGTCGAAAACGTCGAGCGGATCGCGGCCCTCGGCGTGAACATCGTCGTCGGTACAACGGGCTGGATGGAGTGTCTGCCCCGCGTAAAAAGCGCCGTTGAGAACAACGGCATCGGCTTGGTCTGGAGCCCCAACTATTCGATCGGCGTGAATGTGTTCTCTCGCCTGGTGACCGAAGCCGCACGATTGCTTGGAGTGCAGCCCGAATACGGCGCCTGGGCGTGGGAGATTCATCACGCCACCAAGAAGGACGCGCCTTCGGGGACGCTGCTGAAACTGGTGCAGGAAATGAAGGCGGCAGGTTACGCGCGCGCGATCGATACCGGCTCCAGCCGCGCTGGCGCACACCCCGGCACGCACGAGATCGGTTTCGATTCGGCGGCCGATACCATCACGCTGCGCCATACCGCGCGCAGCCGGGAAGGATTTGCGCGTGGTGCTCTCAAAGCCGCACAGTGGATCGTCGGCAAGAAAGGTTTTCACGAATTTCGTGAGATATTGTTTACGTGAAGTAGGGTAGCAGGAGCCGGACATCCGGAACGGACCCGAAAACCGGGCGTCCCCCCAGGGAGGTGGTACATGTTCACAGGCTGCGGAACCGCGCTGGTCACTCCGTTCCAGCAAGACCTCTCGCTGGACGAAACCGCGCTGCGCAAGCTCGTACGGCGGCAGATCGAGGCCGGGATTGACTTTTTGGTCCCTTGTGGGACAACCGGCGAAAATCCCACGCTCACGCGTGCGGAGCATCTGCGCATCATCGAGATCACAGTTGAGGAAGCCAAAGGCAAGGTTCCGGTGCTGGGCGGAGCCGGCGGCTACAACACACAGGAGGTGATCGAACTGGCGCGCGAAGTGGAACACCTCGGCGCCGATGGCATCCTCTCCGTTACACCCTACTACAACAAGCCCACTCAGGAGGGCCTCTACCAGCACTTCAAAGCCATCGCGAGCGCGATCCGCATTCCGATGATCCTCTACAGCGTGCAAGGCCGCACCGGCGTAAACCTCGAGCCCGCCTCGCTCGCCCGCCTGGCGCAGATCAGCAACATCGTCGGTGTGAAGGAAGCCTCAGGCAACATCGCGCAAATGGCCAATGTGATCCAGCAGGTTCCGGAAACGTTCTCTGTGCTCTCCGGCGATGACGCGGTCACGCTGCCGCTGATCGCGCTTGGCGGACGCGGCCTCATCTCCGTCGTGTCCAACGAGATTCCCGCGGAAATGACTGCCCTCGCGAAGCTCTGCCTGAAGGGCGATTTTGCCGGCGCACGCGCCCTGCAGCGCCGGTACCTGCCGCTGATGGAGATCAACTTCGTCGAATCCAACCCGATCCCCGTGAAGGCCGCGATGGGGCTCATGGGCCTGCTCAATCCCTTTTACCGCCTCCCCATGTGTCCACCCAGGCCGGAGAATCTGAGCAAGATTGAAAAAGTGCTCGAATCGCTTGGGCTACTGGCGGACCGGAGGGTGCGCGTTGCAGGCTGAGATCGAAAAGCTCTTCGAAGAAAAACCCGGAACCTACACCGACGATCACTTCCGCCTTTTTCAAGAATTCAAAGCCGCGCTGAATGCCGGTGCGATCCGCGCAGCCGAGCCCGACCTCCGCGCCCCAAGCGGCTGGCGCGTCAACGGCTGGGTCAAGAAGGGCGTACTGCTCGGCTTCCGCATGGGCGGAGTCGTGGATATGTCGGTGAATGCTGCCCGCCAGCCATTCTTCGATAAGGCCACCTACCCCGTGAAACACTTCACCGCCGAGAGCGGCGTGCGCATCGTGCCCGGCGGGTCGAGCATTCGCGATGGCTGCTATGTCGGCAAAGGCGTTACCTGCATGCCGCCCATGTACATCAACACCGGCTCCTACGTGGGCGATGGCACCATGATCGATTCGCACGCGCTCGTGGGGAGCTGCGCGCAGGTGGGTCGTAACTGTCACATCTCGGCTGCTTCGCAGATCGGCGGCGTGCTTGAGCCCATCGGCGCGCTGCCGGTCATCATCGAAGATGAGGTACTGGTCGGCGGCAACTGCGGCGTTTATGAAGGAACCGTCGTCAAGCGCCGCGCGGTACTCGGGACCGGCACGGTCTTGAACCGGTCAACACCGGTTTACGATCTCGTGCACAATACTGTCCACCGTGCCACCGATGACGAGCCGCTCGTCATCCCCGAGCAAGCCGTGGTCGTCGCGGGTTCACGCGCCATCGCCAGCGGTCCGGGCAAAACCTGGGGGATTTCTCTCTACACTCCGGTCATAGTAAAATACCGCGACGAGAAGACCGACACCAAGATTCAATTAGAAGATCTGTTGCGCTAGGGGCGGCCGAGGGATGCCTCGCTCCGGCGGTAGGCGGCGTAGGGGCCGGGACAGGTCCGGCCCCCCAGTAGTCATGGCCACTTCAGCATTCACACTCGAGTCGAAAACCGCGCTGATCACCGGCGCTGGACGCGGCATCGGCCGGGCCATCTCCGAAAAGCTGGCGGCTGGAGGCGCGTCCGTGATGATTAACGATCTCGACGCCGCTCCCGCCGCGGAAGCAGCGGGCATCATCCAGGACGCAGGCGGCCGCGCCGCGCATCTGGCGGGTGACATCACGCGCGCCGATTTTCCACAGAAACTCGTCGACGCGACTCTCGCAGCCTTCGGCTCGATCGACATCATCGTCAATAACGCCGGCTACACCTGGCACAACCTGATCCAAAAAACGACCGACGAGCAGTTTCAGGCCATGCTCGACATTCACATCGTGGCGCCCTTCCGCGTACTGCGCGCCGCGTCCTCGTTTCTCCGCGAAACGGCCAAGCGTGAAATTGCCGAGGGCCGCCGCGTGATGCGCAAAGTGGTGAACATTACCTCCATCGCGGGCATCGATGGCGACGCCGGCCAGGCCGGTTATTCCTCGGGCAAGGCCGCCATCATCGGCCTCACGCGCACGTTGGCCAAGGAATGGGGACGCTACAACGTTAACGTCAACTGCGTGGGCTTCGGCATGATCGAGACGCGGCTCACGCAGCCGCTCGCCCCGGATGCGGCTCCGGTGGATATCCAGGGCCGCCCCATTGTTCTCGGGGCAAGTCAGAAAGTTCTCGACCTGGTCAAAGCCTCATGCCCGCTCGGCCGCATGGGAACGCCGGAAGAGGCCGCCGGCGCCGTCCTGTTTTTTTGCTCGCCACTCTCCGACTACGTCACCGGCGAGGTCCTGGTCGCGAGCGGCGGCCTTCATTTCTAATCTATGTCGCGGCTGCTTCTCGTGGACGACGACCGCCAGCTCCTGGAGCTTTATAAGATGACACTGGAGCATGCCGGCCACAAGGTACAGACGGCCGAGACCTGCGGTGCCGCTTTTCGCCTCCTCGCGGAAACCGATCCCGAGATCGTCATCGTGGACCTCCGCGTTCCTGAAATGGAAGACGGCCTGGCATTCATTCGCACGCTCAAGAATCATAAGCGGCCGGCCGGCCGGCCGCCGCTCAAGGTCATCGTCACTTCGGGTTGGACCGAAGACCTGCCCGCCGGACCGGATAGGGACTCCGTGCATTGCGTCTTAGCCAAGCCCGTGCGCATGGAAGTCTTGCTGCGCTCCATCGCTGAGCTGGCCCCATAAGCTCCCGCCCCGGACCTTTATAATAAAGGTAATGCCCAAATCCAGAGAGCTTGAGATGCGCCTCGAGCGCACTGAACAGCAGCTGCGCCTGTTTCAGAAAATCAGCCGCTTCATGGTGCGTGAAATGAGCCTCCAGGAGGTTCTGCAGGGCATCGTTTCCCTGATCGTCGAGTTCATGGAATGCGATTCCTGCCTGGTGTACCTGCTCGACCACGGCGAACTCGTGCTCTGCGCTTCCAACACGCCGCATCCCTCCACCATCGGCAAAGTGCGGCTGCGGCTGAATGAAGGTCTCACCGGCTGGGTGGCGCGCGAGCGGCGCCTGCTGGCCATTTCCCGGGAAGCCTACAAGGATCCCCGATTCAAGTACTTTGGCGATTTGCCCGAAGACACGTTTGAAGCCTTCCTTTCGGCGCCGGTGATCGCCCGCAACCGCGTTGTGGGCGTCATCAATATCCAGCACCGTGCCGCGCACCAGCACACCGGCAGCGAGATGGAGGTGCTCACCACGGTCGGTGAGCAGGTAGGCTGCATGCTGGTTTTGGCGCGCATGGAACCCACCGCGGTCGCCGAGGCCGGCCACGTCGAGCTGGTTCTGTCTTCGGGTCCGGTGCGGCCGAGGGGCTGATGCACAAAAACGCATTCCTGATCCTGGGCGCCTGGCTCGCTGCTGCCGCCGTGGTTTTCGCGGCTGAAAGCGCCCCGCGCTGGCGAGTCCTGTACGCGTACGACGAGCTCGACTCCTCGCTGATCCTCAACGATTTCAAATTCCTCACACCCCAGCACGGTGTGGCCAGCGGTTTCTTCCTCGACAAAGCCGGCAAGATCAAGCC
>JASHOO010000436.1 GCA_030041035.1 Bryobacteraceae bacterium
CTCAATCGGTTTGTTGAGAGCTCCCCGGTGAAGGTGTTGGTATGAAGTCAATCATCAGACGCCTTGGCAAGCTGGAGGACCGCCTTGGGCTTGCGCCTGAGACCGAATTCGACCGGCAATTGCGAGCACGGATTGAGGCAGGACGGCACCGTCTTGCGAAGGCCAAGGAGCGCGGTGAGTGGCACGGCTCAATCCACAACGGCGAGTGGGAAGACTTCGCGCGGTTGAGCGTGTTCGAGATCCTTCAGCGTGGGCGCAAGATAACACTGTTCAGTGCCGGCGTGAACGCGGGCTGGCAGCGTATTCTTTCACCACCATGACCACGAAGAAAACTTTGCACCGATCCCAACCGCCGACCCAGCAGACCTGCCAGCCATCAATCTGACCGCCGAACGCTGCCGCTCTTGAAAGCCAGAGGAACTTGGTCTGAACCTGCATGTGCCGTCCTACCAGACACATGCATGGCTCAACAGGCCGAAGGCAGTCAATGCATCGACGGAAGTCCGTTACTTAAATAAAATCGCGAATTTGCCCAAAACGGCAGCATCTGCACTCATCTGATTGCATCTGCCAAGCCAAAACGACACTCGCGACGGATACTCGCCGCGCACACTCGCGGTGCATGGTCGCATAAGCTCAATGAAGGCGGAAAGGGCGGGGCTTTTCGCCGCTTTGCTTTTGGTGATGGTTTCGTGCAGTCAGCGGATGCAGCAACCCTCTCAGGAACTGGAGAGCGCACTAGAGAACGCCACAGAGTGGGAACAAAGGTGGCTTTGCAGGCGTCGAATTCTGCTAAGGAGCGTCGATCATGACCGTGCGTTGGCATGCGTTCGTGTACTTGCTCGTGGCTTTGCCTGGCCTTGCTCAGTCGCAAGCATTTGCAACCATCACCATAAAGCCTGCCCGCTCATCCGACACGCGCAGCGCGGGCGTGCAACTGTTGCCTAACGGTGACTTGATTGCAAGTCGGGTCGCCGCGATCACGCTTGTGAGCTACGCCTACGACGTGCCGGTCAACCCTTCGCCGCGTCTTTCCGCTCTTCCCGACTGGACCCTTACTGAAAAGTACGATATCGAAGCCAAGGCACGCACCAATGCCATCCCACCCAGTCTTCAGGACACCGAAGTGCGAAGCCGAACGCAGCAAATGATCCGCGAAGTGCTCGCCGATCGTTTCAAACTCGTGATGCGGGCCGAGAACAAAACGATGCCCGTTTATGTGCTCACCATAGCCGGCGGAGGTCCGAACCTCCAGAAAGTGGCGATCACCGAGAAGGAGTGCGCTTTCGACGCCGGACCGGAAGAGTGTCATCACTTTGTTCCGGGCGTGGGCCATCCCTTGAACGCAAAAGCCATAGATATGGATGACCTTGTCCATTACATCGGGAACTGGACGGATTTGCCGGTCGTGAATCGCACGGCGCTCCTCGGCCTGTTCACGGTAAATACTCAAGGCTGGGCTCCCATGCGGCTGCCCCCTCCACCGCCGGGCGTTACTCCGTCCGGCGACCCCTTCGCCGGCCTTCCCACGATCTTCACCGTGCTGAGGAAACTCGGCCTCGAACTCAAGCGGCAGGAGGACATCTTGCCCGTTTACACTGCAGAGCGCATCGAGCGTCCGGTTGGCAACTGACGATGACGCTCTATTACGCGCGGCTCAAGCAGCAAATGCATTTCCGGCAGCGTTTCCGAGTGCGAGCGCGCGGATACGGTCAAGGGCGAAAAGTGGCGGTACCGTTTGCTCCTGGGTGATGTAGTAGCCGGTCCAGAATCGCAGTCGCTATGATCGGATCCCCGAAGATCGTGCCCCAGTCGCCGTAGCTCTTGTTCGAGGTCAGAATAATGCTGCCGCGTTCGTAGCGGGCACTCACCAACTGAAAGAAGATGGTGGCGCGGGTTGCGATCGAAGCAGTGTCCATCCACTACTTCGATCGAATAATGCCGGCCTTGAACTGCATACGCCGAAGGCGGCATTACTCCGTGTCGGTGTAAACCGTTTGAGTGTCGTTCTGCTGACGGTCGGTGGCCGTTGCGGGCCAAAGGAGGCCCATGACGAGCCAACTGACGCAAGTTGTCCAGAGGGCAACCTGTGCGTACCAAGGCTTCCCAGCGTGTCTCCACGGACCGCCGCGCCAGCTTTGGAATTGTGGCGCGTGACTCGCTCCGACCTGCGGCGAAGCTGACGTGGCAGATGGGCGATACGGCGACTGCATGTCCGGGTGGCGGAAATAAGTGCTTCTGGCATTACAATTAACCATTCAGTACATTCTATGAATGGTAAACCTGGTCCAAATGTCGCAGTCGGAATTGGACGAGTACCTTCGGCAGGCAATTCAGACCCTCGCAGACGAACTGATGAAGGCCAATGGCTGGAGTGCCGAGCAGAGCCTCAAGGCCTCGGTCCAGTCCTTCGACGTAGCCCTGCCGAACCGTCTCGTGGACTCATCGAACCAATGTCTCCGAACGATTCTCGTCGGAGATGAAAGAGTGGGTGTTCTATGGTACGGGATCCGAGGGCCTGAGGATGCTTTCGTTTGGGATCTCCTCATTTATCCAGCTTGGCGAAACAAAGGGTACGGTACAAAGGCGATGAGAGCGATGGAGGAGGAGCTTCGCCAAATCGGAATTACAAAGATCTCGTTGAATGTGTTTGCTCACAATACGGTTGCGGCGCGCATGTATTCGAATATGGGCTATGAGCCGATATCAACCAAGATGATCAAGAAAATCAGCAAGACGAGTTCTGGTAGCTTGCCGTAAAGCTCACTGTACCCATTTGAAACGAGCTATCGATGTGACCCGCTCGCCCAGGAGTGAATCGTCAGCTATTCTTCCACAGCGGATTGCGGACGGTTACGACGCAATGGAAGAGTGGCCCCTGAATCAGGAGCTATGCGAGGACGCTCTATGGGTTCCCGCAGGGGTCACCGCCGCTCTGCGCTGCGCTTCAGCGATGTTTGTTTTCGGTTGGAAACCTGGTGTCGATCGGCTTATTCGGGTCGGCCTGTATCTGAAGGTCTGCGCAATGATGATACGTGTAGCCGCCGTCTTTATTGAAGCCGTGTGCCGCCATAAACTCGATCACCTGCAAGGTGCATTTAGAGCAGTTAAGGTTGGGGATATCAACATCCGCTTCCTGCTCCTTATCGAACGGCGCGACGTGTATGAACAAGCCGTCGGCAAGAACTGGCGGTGACGGTGGATAATGAATCGCTCCCGAAACAGACCGCGGACGGCCGTTCGGACCCACCTCGGTTGTGGCTTCGGGATCTGGCGGGAGTTCAGCGCGCGAATTCACGGCGAGGGCCACGCGGTAAAACCCTGGATGAAAAGCCATTTCCCGGATTCGGATGTGGAGCTTTTCCCCGCCCTGGATTTTCGTAATGGCGCCGGTTGGTTTGCCGGGGTCAGTCAACGTCCCGCCGCATGGGGACGACCACTGCGGATCGCCGGACTCCTCCGATTCCACAAGCCAGGATGCGGGCTCGAGCAGCCTGAAATGCGCGACGGCGAGCGGCGTCAGCGCGAACAGCAGGCAGCCGCCTAGCAGCATAGCAAATGTTCTCATGTGAGCTCTCCGTTCGGTAACACGCTTAAATCCGCTGAAGGCCGTTCAGAAGCGCTGCGTCGACACGCGCGGCGAGATCGGTCATGAGCTGGTAACCGAGGCCCATGACGAGCCAACTGACGCAAGTTGTCCAGAGGGCAACCTGTGGAAACGGCGACCGCAGAAGAGTTAAAACGAGTCCGCCCAGCGGAAAACAAACCACAATGATGCCGATACGCGCTATCTTCGAAACGGCCAACAGCCGAACAGCCCGAAAGAAAAGTCCGTTGACGAGTCCAAATATAAGAAAGTTTGCGTGCAAACCGGCTGCGGCACACGAAACGATGAGGATGCTGACGATCGCCGTCAGCAGAACAGCAGCCTTCTGAAACCGGCGCGTTTCGAAAAGGCTTTCCAGCGAGGTCAGGCCGAGATAGACGCCCACGGACGCCAGGATATCGAGACCTTCGATCACCGTGTGCCTGCTCACGAGCACTTTCATGATCGGTGCGCCAAAGCCGAAGGCCAAACCGGCCTGCGTTGCCAAAATCGCCGCCAGAAGAGTGCTCGCGAGCAGCATGGTCGAAAGCGTATACGCGAGAACCCGAAGCCTCCGCCGTTCGTGCCGGTAAACCCATGCGAAGCCTCGGGCGATCTGCCCGGGATCACCAAAGTGAGCCAGCACAAGTCGCTCGATCTCATTCTGGTTGCGACCGGCCTCGCGCGCCGCGATAACGAAATCCTCGATGTGGGCGCGAAGCTCGCGTTGAATCTCCCGCCGCCGCGGTCCCGGCGGCACGCGCGAGGAGTTCACAATGCCGTCGATCACTTTCTCGACTGCCCGCACTTATTTGCTCTCCAGAATTGCCGCAATCGCACCCGTCAGATGATGCCACTGCTTTTCGTACTCGGCGGCCGCTTTCCGGCCTTTGGCGGTCAGCGAATAATACTTACGTTCTCTGCCGTTCGGGGCGGTCCGCCATTCTGACCTGATCTGCCCTTTTTTCTCCAGTTGATGCAGCGCGGGGTAAAGGGTGCCCTCCTTAAACTCGAAGGCGTTTGCGCTGCGGCGCGAAGCTTCCTGCAAAATCTCATAGCCGTACATTTCGCCTCGTGACAGGAGGTTAAGCAGCAGCAAACCAATGCTGCCCTTCAAGAACTGCGCGTCAATGTCCACCCTTGCCTCCACTGCCTTGCTTTACAGGCTTTGTAATACAAGGTATCATCCAAAAAGCTGTTCTGTCAATTTCAATGGGACAGCATGCTCAGACAACGGGAGGCAATTGATGTTGAGGCGATTGATTGTGTTATCCGGCGTTTTAATCGGCGTCACGGCGCCCGGATTGCCCCAGGAGGAGACCCACGGCGTATCGGGCCTGGATGCCATCGCCGTGCGGCAGGCAAGCCTTGATATGTCCGCCATCACGTTCCATTCGATGGAGGGCGCTATGAAAGCGGGCCAGGAGCCTAAGAGCCAAGGCTATCCGGCGATGGTCCTTGCTAAATGGGCCAAGGCTCTTCCCCGAATGTTTCCGCCCGGCACCGGCCAGGGTGAGACGTCTGCGATGTCGCAGGCGCTCCCCTTAATCTGGCGGGACCGGGCAAACTTCGATACGGCTGCCGCTAATTATGCGGCCGCGACCGCCCGGTTGGCTTCCCTGGCTGCAGCCAACGACAGGCCGGGTTTCACGGCACAACTCGAGGAGGTGAACCGTGCCTGCGGCTTATGCCATGCCCGCTTTAAGGCAGGAGACCAGGGTCCACCTAGGAAATAAGGATCGCGGGGAGTTCGGGTTCTGTACCCGTCGAGGTTTTGCGCTGTGCCGGAACAGT
>JASHOO010000437.1 GCA_030041035.1 Bryobacteraceae bacterium
TCCGAGTCGAACGGGCTGGAGGACTCCCGTTGAGCGATGCATGGATAACCGCGCTGATCCTTTTGGGTGTGGTTCTCTGGTGGATTATCATGCTGCTCTACGACATAAAGAAGCGACTGGAATCCATCGACGAACACTTGGAAGAGGCGAATAAGAAAGAGGGCATCCACCACGATGACGATTCGGACGGCGAATGAGGCTCAACGCAGTTTTAGGACACTACCAAAACCTTAATTGACGGCAGATGTGGCTGCGCTATGGCTAATCTGTGGACCGTGCCGCCTTGGAACGAGTCTTGCTGGCAGTGAAGGTTCTGCATTCCAGTCTTGATCCAGTCGCCAACGTTACACCGGAGGATATTCGGCGCTTGCGCTGCCCGGATGATGATTCAGAGCTTTCAAATCGCGAAATCGCACTGTTGGCCATTCGACGGGAAGTAAAGCGCGAAAAGGCCATCGATAGCGCGGACGAACTTGCAAGCAGTGCCTAATCGACAGCTTCATTCCACCCGAAGCTGCGAAGGTTGCCGCAGCACCATCTCCGGCGCACCTTTGTACTGTGTGATTATTCCCGTTGTGCAGATCCGCTTTTCTAGAAGGCGGATTTCGGGCTGGTCGAATTTGGATCGATCCTCTCCCCAAATCAGCGCAGTGAAGATTGCATTCGGGTAGGGTTTGTCCAAATTCAAGAATGTCGGTCGCCCCTTGCTGCGTTCAGCATAGCGGGCGCTGGCAACGACTCCACAAACGGGTTGCTTTTTCGCCGACATGTTTGGCGGCTTCGGCTGGGGGGATGGTTTGCTCCGCGAATATGCACAGCGTGGTGCAAAGCAGGAGAGAAGATTTGAAAATCAGCCGCATGACGACCCTGCGAATCTTACCGTATTTACGACGAGTCATTCGATTCCAGTATATCGATGAATGAGAATTGGTCGCGAAATCGAAATGCGGACCTAGTGCAACTTCAGGGCACCGCGATCAGCAGGCATTTTTTCGCGGCGGACTGGCATTGCACTCTAAGGGATTACTTCGCGGTGAATCAGTTACGCTTGGCCGGTGGCTGCATCCCTCGGCGATTGGATTCCTCCCGCCGCCTTATCCAAATCCTGCACGGAAAGCTCATCGAGGTCGAGGTTCAATTCCCTGATACTCTTGCCGGTGGCATCCTTGATTTGCTTCTGTTGATCCTCGGTGAGTTTGATCGTTAGCTTGTTTTTCGCCATGTTGTTTCCTCCTCCTTGGATTCACGCTACACGGATTGCGGCAGCGTCACCCTCTATATAGCGAGAACCACGCCGCCAAACTGTCATCGAGCTTGGCGGTGGCAGGGATTATGGCAGTTGCAGTCAAGCAGGTCAAGCCCCATTGGGACTGCCGCGACTAAATCCGACTGGTAGCGGCAATATTGTTAGCGCCGATTTAAAACAGCAGCAGTTCCGCCAGTTTTGAGTCTATTTTGAACCCCGATAAAGCGCCGGATTTGACGACTGGAAACACCAATGCGTAGACCGGCTGCCGTGCATTCGCCCGTCATGAAAGCGAGTTCAAGTACCACTGGTACGCTACTGCAAGCCCCAATCCCTCCTGCGCCTTCAACAGGAAAGTGAGCATTGGGCCGCCACACGCCTGGTGTCTGGATCAGCGCCGATGGCAACAAAGAGGCATTTACCGGAACTGCATGCGAACGCCAGATTCTTAGGGGCCGGAATCTCCGGATGGTCTGAACGTTTTATGGAATCGCACAGTCAGATATGCGTTTGCTGCCAACGGTCGAGATCACAGATCCGGCGAGCTAGCCGGCTCCGTCCACAAAGCACATGATCGTTTGGCGCTCAGCGAATCTTATCGCGATCTTTGATCTGAAACCAAGGAAAAATTTAGAAACTATTTTAGAGTGGGTACCGCGTCCCCGCCGATGGCATGTTTTTTGATAGCTACAAAACCGGCACAGGTGCATCTGTTTTAAACCGGCGCTGACACAATATCACCGCTTGTTTCACGTCATTTGCCTCAGGAGGCTGACAATGGCGGCAAGGCAATCTGATTTTCAGAGTACGGTCACGATGATGATTTCACCGCTGTATCGGCCAGAGGAAATCGCCAGATTTGCTTACACTGACGGGGAATGCCCGCTAGATCGTAGAAAAGTAGCGACTCTCCGCTCCAGGCCTTGATAGGCTGAGAGCGAATTTTCTTTTGCCGAGAAAAAGGAGAGCCGCTATGAAGAAACCATATCAGATTGAAGCGCAGCGAGCTGTGAGGCAGCTCGAGGCCATGGCCGCGGATGAAAATCCGGCGGTGCAAATGGTGTTGCCCATGGCCGAGATGGTGGGATGGCTGCGGCAAGGCGTGGGGGCGTTGATTCGCCAGGCTGGCCTGCGGGTGATGGAGTTGCTGATGGAAGAGGAAGTCCGGGAGCGGGTGGGCGAACGCAGCCAGCCACAACCCGATCGCACGGCCAACCGGTGGGGCAAGGAACGTGGCTTCTGCGTGGTGATGGGCCAGAAAGTGCCGATCGACCGGCCGCGCGTGCGCACGACCGAGGACCAGGAAGTACGGCTGGGCAGCTACGAGATGTTTCATCGCGGTGAGCCGCTGACCGAAACGGTGTGGGAGAAACTGATGCTTGGTCTGAGCACCAGAACCTACGGCCGGGCGGTGCGGGAGTTCGCCGAGGCGTACGGGCTGGAAAAGAGTGCCATCAGCGAGCATTTCATCGAGGCCAGTCGGGAGAAGCTGAAAGCCATGATGGAACGGCGCCTGGACAAGATGCGGTTGTGTGCGCTGCTCATCGACGCGACGCCGTTTGCCGGGCAGCAGATGGTGGTGGCGCTAGGCATCAGCCAGGACGGGCGGAAAACGATCTTGGGCATTCGGCAAGGAGCTACCGAGAACGCCACCGTGGTGGGCGAGTTGCTGGGCGACCTGATGAATCGCGGCCTGGACTTCGCCGAGCTGCGGCTGTACATCCTGGATGGAGGCAAGGCACTTCATGCCGCGGTGAAGAAGTATGCCGGCGAATCGGCGCCGATCCAGCGCTGCCAAGTCCACAAGCGGCGCAACGTGTTGGATCATCTGACCGACGAACAGAAGCCTGTGGTGGCGAAGAAGCTGAATGCTGTCTATGCGCTGGAAGACTACGCCGAAGCCAAGAACGCGCTGAACACGCTACATCGCGAGCTGATGGATCTGAATCCGAGCGCGGCACGGAGCCTGGGAGAAGGATTAGAGGAAACGCTGACGGTGCATCGGCTCCACGTTCCGCCGCGACTACGAAAGACCTTGGCCAGCACCAACGTCATCGAGTCTGCCTTCTCGATCGTCGAACGGGTTTGCGCCAATGTGAAACGATGGCACGCCGGCGATCAGCGAGAGCGCTGGGTGGGGTCCGGTCTCCTGGTAGCCGAGAAGCAATTTCGCCGGGTCCAAGGACATAAACAAATTCCCATCCTTCTCAGGGAACTGGAAGGGTTGGTTCCGTCTAAGTCGGAGGTTGTCAAACGCAGGAAGGCGTCGTAGAGTGAGTTACGCGAGAGCCGCTACTTTCCACGGAAAGTCGGGCGATCCCC